>JAULVH010000341.1:0-15200 GCA_032111105.1 Burkholderiaceae bacterium
CCTTACCTTGCCCGACAACGGCTTTTTTTACCTGCAAGGCGGTGTACTCTGCAACGGATAAATTTGCACCCACCAGACCACAAATAGCGGCACCGCGCGCCTGACCCAGCAACAGTGTGGACTGTGGATTAACGTTGGAAAAAACGATTTCAATTGCAGAGCAATCGGGTTGGTAGGTACTAACCACCTGCCCCACGCCTTGAAGAATAACCTTGAGTCGCGAGGGCAAATCGCCATCGGGAATCTGTATCGTGCCCGAGGCGATATACGTTAGCCGCTGCCCCTCTTTGTGAATAACACCAAAGCCGGTAACCCGCAGACCAGGATCAATGCCAAGAATTTTCATGGCTTATTATGACAGCAGCTGTGGCGCAGGTGAGTGTGGATTAATGAAAGAGATAAAGACTATTAGTGCCGGAAATGACGGGTGCCGGTAAGTGCCATCACAATGCCGTGTTCGTTAGCGGCATCGATAACTTCCTGATCTCGCATAGAACCGCCAGGCTGAACCACTGCTGTCGCACCGGCTGCAACCACCACATCCAGACCATCACGAAATGGGAAAAAGGCATCCGAAGCGACGGCAGAACCGGCCAGTGAGAGGCCTGCATTTTGTGCTTTGATAGATGCGATACGCGCCGAATCAACCCGACTCATTTGGCCTGCGCCTACGCCCAAGGTCATGCCATTGCCGCAAAATACAATCGCATTGGATTTCACAAATTTAGCGACTCGCCAAGCGAACATCATGTCGTTTAATTGCGAGGGTGTGGGCTGATTTTTACTAACGATTTTGAATTCTTCTACCTGAACATTTTTTGCGTCGGGCGCTTGTACCAGCAAGCCACCACCAACGCGCTTCATATCCCACGTATTTTGTTCACGTGCTAACGGTATTTGTAGCAACCGTACATTTTGCTTAGCCTCGAATAGCTTTAACGCATCTGCAGTAAACGATGGCGCAATGAGTACTTCTACAAATTGTTTGGCGACCGCTTCAGCAGCGTTGGCATCGACTTCGCAATTAAATGCAATGATGCCGCCAAAAGCTGAGGTTGGATCTGTCTGAAATGCTTTGCCATACGCAGCACAGGCATCACTGGCTACGGCTACGCCACATGGATTGGCATGTTTGATAATGACGCAGGCATGACCATCAAACGTTTTTACGCATTCCCATGCCGCATCTGCATCGGCAATGTTGTTATAAGAGAGTTCTTTACCTTGTAACTGACGATAATTAGCCAGGGATCCTGCCACTGCATCCACATCACGATAAAACGCTGCCGACTGATGCGGGTTTTCGCCGTAGCGCATTTCCTGCACTTTAGCGAATTGAATATTCAGTGTTTCTGGATAGGCTGAGCGTGTTGTATGTGATAAGTCTGCGCCTAATGAGCTTAGGTAGTTGGTAATCGCACCGTCATAACTGGCTGTATGCGCAAACACTTTTTTTGCCAATGCGAAGCGCGTTTCATAACTCACTACACCTTGCTGCTTCTGCATCTCATCAAGTACGGATACATAATCGGATGGATCACAGATGACGACGACATCTTTATGATTTTTTGCCGATGAGCGCAGCATGGCTGGGCCGCCTATATCGATGTTTTCGATAGCGTCTTCTAAAGAGCACTGTTCTTTAGCGACGGTTTGCTGAAATGGGTAGAGATTGACCACCACCATGTCGATCACAGGAATGGCGTGCTGATCCAGGGCCTGCATATGCGCAGGAAAATCACGTCGCGCGAGTATGCCGCCATGTACTTTGGGATGTAGCGTTTTGACACGACCGTCCAGCATTTCCGGAAAGCCTGTGTAATCAGCCACCTCGGTTACATTTAATCCATGCTCGGCTAATAACTTGGCGGTGCCACCTGTGGATAGCAGTTTCACATTCATGGCCACTAAGGCGCGTGCGAATTCGAGTACTCCGGTCTTGTCGGACACGGAAATCAGTGCTTGTTTGATCATGGGGAAGTTCCAGGCAAGTTCAGAGCAAATCGTGTTGCTGTAGTTTTTTGCGCAAGGTATTTCTGTTTATTCCGAGCATTTCTGCCGCGTGGGACTGATTACCCTCGGCCCGTATCATTACCGCCTCGAGCAGTGGCTTTTCAACTGTGGAGATCACCATCTCATAAATATTGGATGGCTCTTGCTCTCCCAAATCCCGAAAATATTTTTCGAGACTTTTTTTGACGACATCCTGAATGTGCTCTTTGCTCATGCTTTATCTGGAGGAGTAATCGGTTCACGCGGCCAGCTTTTCAACAGCGGGGACGTATTGTAACCGTTCACCCAAGGCCAGCTGGGATTGGAAAAAATTATCGACCGCAGCCAGCTGAGTGTCACATTCTTCAATTAAGTTCATGCGCTGCCGGAAAACTTCACCACCGGGCAGATCACGCACATACCAACCTATATGTTTACGCGCTGTACGCACACCTAAATAAGCACCATAAAATTCATAATGCGCCTGCAAATGCGTAGACATCAAATGCCTGACCTCTGCAACATACGGCGCAGGTAATAAGGTTGAAGTTTCTAAATAATGCGCTATCTCGCGAAATATCCATGGCCGGCCTTGCGCAGCACGGCCTATCATCACGGCATCAGCACCTGTTAGTTGTAAAACACGTTTTGCTTTAAACGGAGTATCGATATCGCCATTGGCAACAACAGGGAGTTTGCTAGCGGCCTTTACTGCTGCGATGGTGTCGTATTCGGCATCACCAGTGTAGCCATCGGCGCGTGTGCGGCCATGCAATGTCAGCATCGCTATACCGCTTTCTTCTGCAATGCGCGCAATCGTTAATGCGTTTTTAGTTTGCCGATCCCAGCCAGTACGAAATTTCAGCGTAACCGGCACATCCACTGCACTCACTACCGCTTCTAACAAACGAGCCACCAAGGCTTCATCGCGCAGCAAGGCCGAGCCGCACCAGTTATTACAAACTTTTTTAACCGGGCAACCCATGTTGATATCAATAATCTGCGCGCCACGGTCTACATTAAAGCGCGCTGCATCGGCCAGCATCACGGGATCCGCACCTGCAATCTGCACCGCCTTGGGTTCCATTTCACCTTCGTGATTAATACGACGCGCTGTTTTTACACTCGCCATAACACGCGGATCCGATGCGGCCATTTCGGATACGGCATAACCCGCCCCCAACTCTTTACACAACTGGCGAAATGGCCTGTCTGTCACGCCCGCCATGGGAGCGACAAAGACATTGTTGCGAAGTTGATAGGGACCGATATGCATAGACATCAATTTAGGTAAATACGCCGTAAGCTTGTTATTTTATCTGTACTGGCAAACACACTTTTAAGCCGCAGGATGCGAACGATCGATTTCATCCAAACCATCTCTTTCAAGATGCGCGGCATCAGCCCATTGCAGCACTGTGAATTTTTTTCCATCCCACTGCAGTCGATTAATCGCTGCATTAATAATGCCAAATTCGCGCTTAGCATTCACCGGCATACCTGTGGCCTCTCGGTAAAGGCAATCCAGCACACCACCATGTGTCAGTATGAGCAGGCGTTGCGCGGTGTGTTGCTGTGCTATGTTGGTTACGGCATTGACAGAGCGCTGATGAAATTCATGCAGGGTCTCAGCGGCTCGCTCGCCGGCGGGAAACCGAGCATGTAAATCACGCGCCTGCCAAAGCGCGAATTCTTGCGGAAATTTTTCTGCAACTTCTTTGTACATCAATCCTTCAAACACACCGTAACAACGCTCACGTAGTTGTTCATCAATGACTAACGGCATCTGATGAACGTCAGCGACGGCTTGCGCGGTGACTTTGGCTCGTTGCAAATCGCTGGCATAAATTACATCGAGTTTTTCTGAGGCTAGGGCTGCGCCTAATGCCTTGGCCTGCCGCACCCCTTCAGCGTTCAAAGGAATATCGATATGCCCTTGCATGCGACGCGCGCGATTCCAATCGGTTTCACCGTGACGTATCAATAATATTTCCATCAACTACTTTCCGAGGTAGGTGGTGTGTGCAACCAAAAGGTTACCGGACCATCGTTAATCAGCGACACCTTCATATCTGCGCCAAATTGTCCGGTCGCCACGACTGGGTGCAACGTACGAGCACGCTCAACGACGTAATCAAACAACTGGCGCGCTAACGCCGGCGGCGCTGCAGGTGTGAAGGAAGGTCGTGTGCCAGAACGTGTATCGGCAGCGAGTGTAAATTGCGGCACGAGCAGTAAACCACCATTAACCTGAGCGAGGTTTAAATTCATTTTGCCGTTGTCATCATAAAACACACGATAGGCGAGTAATTTGGCTAACAATGCATCAGCTTCTTTTTGCGTATCGTTACGCTCGGCACACAAAAATATGAGCAGGCCTTGGTCGATGCTGCCGACGATCTCGCCATCGACACGCACCGATGCTTGCTCAACTCTCTGTAGCAGTGCAATCAAGACAGGGTCACACGTGCAAATTTGCGCTTACCGACTTGCAGCACAAAACTACCCGCATCAACTTTCAAGCCCTTGTCACTAATGGTTACTCCATCCATACGCACACCGCCCTGCTCGACCATACGCAAGGCTTCAGACGATGAAGGACATAAATTAGCTTGCTTGAGTAATTGGCCTATACCCATCGGTGCACCGGTTAATGTCACTTCAGGAATTTCATCCGGAATGCCGCCACGTGCGCGGTGATCAAAATCTGCCAGTGCTTCTTCAGCTGCTTGTCGTGTATGAAAGCGCTCAACAATTTCTTGCGCCAACAAGACTTTGACATCGCGTGGATTACGACCACCCGCAATTTCTTGTTTGAATTTTTCAACTTCGGCCATGGGCCGAAATGACAGCAGCTCGTAATAACGCCACATCATCACATCCGAGATACTCATTACTTTGGCAAACATCGTATTGCCCGGCTCGGTAATGCCTATGTAATTACCTTTGGACTTGGACATTTTTTCTACGCCATCCAAACCTTCAAGCAACGGCATGGTCAAGATACATTGCTGCGACTGGCCATAATCTTTTTGTAGCTCACGCCCGACCAATAAATTAAATTTTTGATCGGTGCCGCCGATTTCGAGATCAGACTTCAATGCCACTGAGTCGTATCCTTGCATCAGTGGGTATAAAAACTCATGCACAGAGATAGGCGTGCCGGCTTTAAAGCGTTTAGAAAAATCTTCACGACGGTGTAACGCGCTGATAGTTCTATCATGCCGCGCGCACCGAGCTGATCACACCATTCAGAGTTGTAACGAATTTCGGTGCGTTGAGGATCAAGAACCAAACTGGCCTGAGCAAAATAGGTTTTTGCGTTTTCAGCGATTTGTTCGCGTGTCAGTGGCGGGCGCGTGATATTGCGACCCGAGGGATCACCTATCATCGACGTAAAGTCGCCAATAAGAAAAATGACTGTGTGACCCAAATCCTGCAACTGGCGCATTTTGTTCAAGACCACTGTGTGGCCTAAATGCAAATCAGGTGCGGTGGGATCCAAGCCCAGCTTAATGCGCAATGGCTTACCGTTTTTTTCAGCGGCGGCTAATTTTTGCGCAAACTCTGTTTCAATCAGCAATTCATCGACACCACGCTTGATCAGGGTTAGCGCATTACGCACTCCCTCTGATAAAGGTAGTAGGTTGACTGCTGACTTTTGGTTATCGTGACTAGTCGGTGTTTCGGAAGGCTGGGGATTCATACGTAGTTACATCGTTGTTGTTGCATTAAAATTAATAAATTTTTAATTATTTGGTCGGTGATGCATTTGCTATAATGCGCGCCTTGCCCGAAGGGCTCTGTCCAGTTCGGGGATTCGCCGGTGACTGGCCAAAAACGACGGATTTTAGCGTAACAAATGAGCCCGACTGACAAATTCCCTATCTTAATGCGCCAGCTGTGGTCCTGGCTGCGCAATGCCCCCAGAAAAAAGATGATCCCAGCGGCTGTTGGCTTGTCGCTGATCGCTTTTGGGGCTGCTGGCGTGGCACCACTCGCCCCGGACGCCGCTGACCTGCCTGTCACTGTCTTAGTTGAAGAGTTGGGCGTTCCTGACCTCAGCGGCCAGATGCTCGCCATGAACTCAGGCTCTACACCCTTTGTAGCCGAGGAGCGCGTGCGCCCCGGAGACACGCTAGATGCCCTGCTCGACCGCCTGGGCGTTGAAGACCGCAGTGCCAGCTCATTTATCCGTACTGATACCCAAGCTCGCACACTGGCTATGCTGCGACCCGGCCGCCGCATTCAGGCAAGCGTGACTTCTGATGGCAAATTGATATCAGCCAGCGCCCTGGTTACCGATAACCGCGATGACATCAAACAATTAGTTATAGAGCGCAGCTCTGAAGGGTTTACTGCCCGGCAGGAAGCCGTCAAGCTAGAGCGCCGGATCGAAATGCGCTCAGGCGATATACGTTCGTCGTTATTTGCTGCTACCGATGCCGCGCAAGTGCCTGACGCTGTCGCCATGCAAATTGTTGACATATTTTCTTCTGATATCGATTTTGCATCAGATCTGCGTCGCGGCGACCGTTTTCAGGTGATTTTCGAAACTCTGTGGCAAGCAGGTGAACCCGTTCATTCCGGACGCGTACTGGCGGTGGAATTTTTAAACGATGGCAAGCGCCATCAAGCGATCTGGTTTAACGAAGCCGATGCAGGTCAGGGTGGTTATTTTGACTCTGAAGGCAAGGCACTGAAAAAAGCATTTCTCAAATCTCCTTTGCAGTTCTCCCGCGTTACGTCGGGTTTCGCAATGCGCGCCCACCCTATTTCTGGCATGTGGAAGCAACACAAAGGGATAGATTTTGCAGCGCCTATAGGAACACCCATACGCGCAACAGGCGATGGCCATGTTGAATTTAATGGTAGCCATGGCGGCTATGGCAACATGGTAGTGATACAGCACAGCGGCAGTTACTCTACCGCGTATGCGCACATGAGCCATATCGCATCGGGCATTAAGCGCGGTACTCGCGTATCGCAAGGCGATGTGATCGGTTATGTAGGCACCAGCGGCTGGTCTACCGGCCCGCATCTGCATTACGAATTCCGCGTTAACGATACTGCCCGCGATCCTAATTCTATTGTTGTGCAACAGACGCAATCACTCGCTGGATCAGCCCTGCCACAATTCCTTCATCAAGTAGCCGATATCAAGCATCGCTTCCGCCTACTGTCTGCTGAAGTCGCCCAACTAGCCTCTCGTTAATACACACGTACTGACGCATCAATCGCCGGACTAAGCCAATGTCGAAAACCCTTTTTTACATTGGCCTGATGTCTGGCACTAGTTTGGACGGCGTCGATGGTGTTCTGACGTCATTTAATGGTCAGCTAAACGCTGCATATCTCGCCTTTCCTACCGATTTAAAACAATCGCTCTTATCGCTGCAATCGTCAGGCTCTGATGAAATTCATCGCGAATCTATCGCTGCTCAACAGCTTGCTCATTTGTACGCGCAGTGTGTTCATGAATTACTCACTTCGGCGAATATCAGCAGCGAACAGATAAGCGCCATTGGAGCGCATGGTCAAACCATACGCCATCAACCTAGCCAGGGATATACCCGGCAACTGAATCAACCGGCGCTACTGGCTGAATTAACGGGTATTGATGTGATTGCGGATTTTCGTAGTCGTGATGTTGCCGCCGGCGGTCAAGGAGCACCACTGGTACCGGCATTTCATCAGGCTGTTTTTGGTCATGCTGGCCATACACGTGTAGTAGTCAACATAGGCGGCATCAGTAACATCAGCTTGCTTAATGCCGATGGCAGCGTGAGCGGTTTCGATACGGGCCCAGGCAATATTTTGTTGGATGGGTGGATACATCGCCACCAAGCTAAAGCCTATGATGCTGAAGGCGCATGGGCTGCCACAGGCAGCGTTAACGAGGCACTGTTAATTCAGCTATTGAGCGATCCGTTTTTCGCCTTGCCACCACCGAAAAGTACTGGTCGCGATTTATTTCATCTGGCCTGGCTACAGTCGCACCTTAACTCTTACGCTGCGCTGCGCCCCGAAGACGTGCAAGCAACCTTGATAGCACTCACGACAACAACGATAGCTGACGCCATTAAACTGCATGCAGCAACATGTGACGCGGTGTATGTATGTGGAGGCGGCGCGTATAACTCCCAACTAATGCAGTCGCTTCAGCGCCAATTGTCCCAGCCTGTTAGCAACACCGATGTATTGGGTATATCGCCATCGCATGTGGAGGCGCTTGCATTTGCCTGGCTTGCAAAACAATTTTGTGAGCGTTTGCCAGGCAATTTGCCGTCAGTCACAGGTGCCAAAGGTGATCGTATTTTAGGAGCGTTGTATCCGGCCTGATGGCATCATCAAAACAATAGCCATAAAAAAAGCGCGGAGATCCGCGCTTTTTGTTTTTGCGAGTTAGCTGTTATGCCGAGAAGGAAGAACCGCAACCGCACGTTGTTGTGGCATTCGGATTTTTAATCACGAATTGCGCGCCTTCAAGATCATCTTTGTAGTCGATCTCAGCACCAACAAGATATTGGTAGCTCATGGAATCAACCAAAAGTTGTACGCCATTTTTGAGCATGGCTGTATCGTCTTCGTTGACGATTTCATCAAATGTGAAACCATACTGAAAACCCGAGCAGCCGCCGCCTTGGACAAAGACTCTCAGTTTGAGATCGGGATTACCTTCTTCTTCAATTAGCTGGGCCACTTTACTGGCTGCGCTCTCGGAGAAAATAATTGCTGCTGGCATTTCGGTCGGTGCGTTCATGATGTTGCTCCTGCAATCGTAAAACAAAGTTTCGGAATTATAGCCGTCGGCCCGTCTGAGTGCCGAGTAGGCAAAATCTACGTGAGCCCGCATTTAATAGACTGCACTAGGCTAGTTTCAATTCGTGCGCCTCAGCTTTTATATCGCGGGGGGAAATAACAAAATTTCCTGCATCCGGACAAAGCTGACCTGTCACCGTAGCACCGGGCAGCATACTGAGTGACATGTAATGAATATCTCCGATTATGCGCGCTTTTGAGAGTAATTCAACCCTGCCAGTGATATGGAGATTTCCTTCCACCAGCCCATCGATCTGTACATCGCTCGCCCACACCCCGCCACTGATACGACCTGTGCGGCCCAGGACCAGGTGAGCATGCCCTGTGACCTCAGGCTGGGCGCTTACCTTTACATGCCCTTTCACATGGCCGTCTATCCTAAGACCGCCTTGAAACAGCAGGTCGCCCTCAATCTGGCATCCCTGAGCAATTAATGTATCGATAACGCGCAACGCATATTTGCCTGACATGCATCTCCCACATCCCACAGTTGAACCAAGCGTTTGAGCTTAGCCGCTTTAGCCCAAGGGACTTTGGGAATTCGCACTCATTAGGGCAGTATGGGCACCTGACGCAAACCGGTTGTTTCATCTAAACCAAACATGAGATTCATGCACTGCACACCCTGACCGGCAGCGCCTTTAACCAGATTGTCCTCAACCACCAGAATCACCAATAAATCGCCACCCGCAGGTCGATGCACCGCAAGCCTGAGCATGTTAGACGCTCGTACCGACCGGGTTTCCGGATGACTACCTGCCGGCATGACATCAACGAAGGGAGAATCGCGATAGTGCGTTTCATACATCGCCTGAAAATCCAGCTCGCGCGCCTCAGGTAATAACGTGGCGTAAAGCGTTGAATGTATGCCGCGTATCATCGGCACCAAATGCGGCACAAAGGTAAGACCTACAGGCCGGCCTGAAATAGCTTCCAGCCCCTGCACTGTTTCTGGCAAATGGCGATGACCTTTTACGCTGTAGGCTTTAAAGTTATCTGCTGCTTCAGCTAACAGTGCATGCACTTCTGCCTTACGCCCCGCGCCCGACACGCCTGATTTGCAATCTGCAATCAATGCGGATTCATTTACTAAAGGCTTACCCTGACTGAGCAAAGGTGCATAACCTAATTGCATCGACGTCGGGTAACAACCCGGCAGACCAATCACGCGCGCAGTACGTATCGCATCGCGATTAACTTCGGGTAAACCGTAAACGGCTTCCGACAAAATATCCGGGCAACTATGCGGCATGCCGTACCACTGCTCAAAGACTGCCGTGTCTTTAATTCGAAAATCAGCGGCGAGATCTATCACTTTTACGCCGGCGGCTAATAATTCGCGCGCTTGCGCCATCGCTACGCCGTGAGGAGTCGCAAAAAAAACGACATCGCATTGATCAAGCCGTGCTTTTTCAGGCGCAGAAAATGCCAACGACACATGGCCACGCAACGAAGGAAACATATCGGCCACGGGCATGCCGTCTTCTTTGCGTGACGTAATGGCTACTAACTCGGCCTGCGGATGTGCCGCCAAAATTCGGAGTAACTCCACGCCGGTATAACCGGTACCACCCACTATCCCAATTTTGATCATATTCACTTTCCTTGCAGAAGCTGCGGCGGCGGCACTTGCATAAATGAAGTTGAAAAAAAACCGTCGGGCACCAACCCGACGGCTTCTGTTCGCAGTTGAAGCGTAAGCTTAACGCTTGGAGAACTGCTTTGCGCGACGAGCTTTGCGCAAACCAACTTTTTTACGTTCAACTTCACGTGCATCACGAGTAACGAAACCAGCCTTAGACAACTCAGGCTTCAGGGTTGCATCGTAGTCGATTAATGCACGAGTAATACCGTGACGTACTGCACCAGCTTGACCTGACTCGCCACCACCGTGAACATTGACCATGATGTCAAAACGCTCAAGATTGTTGGTGAGTTCTAAGGGCTGACGTATGACCATCAAGCCTGTCTCGCGCGAAAAATACTCAGCTGCGGCTTTACCATTGACCATGATTTTGCCACTGCCGGTCTTGATAAATACGCGGGCCACTGCACTCTTGCGACGGCCGGTTCCGTAATTGTAGTTACCGATCATGTCTGTTCCTTAGATTTCGAGTGCCGTGGGTTGCTGGGCGCTGTGCGGGTGATTGCCATCGGCATATACCTTCAGCTTTTTGATCATTGCATAGCCGAGTGGGCCTTTGGGCAGCATGCCCTTAACAGCCTTCTCAAGCGCGCGACCTGGGTGCTTGCTTTGCATGTCGCGGAAATTCGTTTCGTAGATACCGCCCGGATAACCGGTATGGCGGAAATACTTTTTGTCGGTCGCTTTGGTGCCCGTAACACGTAGTTTGCCGGCATTAACGATAACAATGTAATCGCCAGTATCGACGTGGGGTGTGAACTCAGGCTTGTGTTTACCACGCAGTCGGCGCGCCACTTCGCTGGCGACGCGTCCGAGGATTTTGTCCGTTGCGTCAATCACAAACCAGTCGCGCTGGACTTCGTGTCCTTTAGCGGAAAAGGTCTTCATGATGAATCCTAAATAGAATGATGCTCTGATGGTGGTTCTACGAAAAAATGCAACTTCGCAGACGCAGCCTTGTTGTGTGATTCTCCCTGAGCAAAACAGGAGAACCGAAGATTATAATGTTTTCAATGACTTGGCGTCAATTGCCATAGAGCGATCACGACACATTGTTTGATGCAGTTTTGGAGATATGACAAATCAGAAGTTAACTTATTTTTTTAGTAATTTAATCTGGTGTATCGACACACGCTGTCACGAAATGTTATTAAAGTTCACACTACATCCGCCTTCCCCCGCTAAAATAACCGAGGACGCATCAATTATCTAAAAAAGTTGTTGCTCGAGTAAAGGTCGAAGCTAACACCTGAATTCACTTGATTCCTCCGTCGCTCAGCCGGGCTGGCTCGACACAAAGTCAAAATAAATCGGCATGTTTTTAACTTTTAGCGATTTTTAACTGATTTAACCCACTTAATTTAAGAGAACGCTCTATGGAATGCACCGTACGATGGACCGGCCTGTCCGGCATGAGCTTTGTTGCTGAAACCGGTTCTGGTCATTTAGTCACCATGGACGGCGCACCGGATGGTGGCGGTCGTAACTTGGCACCGCGCCCCATGGAGGTCGTATTAGCAGGTACCGGCGGGTGCACCGCCTACGACGTAGTGGTCATATTGCGCAAAAGTGGACAAGACATACGCGGCTGCGATGTCACCTTAAAATCTGAACGAGCCGAGAAAGATCCAAAAGTCTTTACCAAGATTCACTTTCATTTCACGGTGCGCGGGCGCAATCTAAAAGCCAATTTAGTAGAAAGAGCGATCAAAGTCTCGCATGAGAAATACTGCTCGGCGTCGATCATGATGGAAAAAACGGCAGAGCTGACTCATACATTCGAGATAATTGATGACCTCGAAGTGACTGCCCCTACACTTTAGAGAGCGATTGTCCGCTATCTGCGGCTTAAATGATGCTAATTGAGCCTAACTTCTCACAGATAGTAAGCCGTACTAGTCATCACTTTCGATATTGCGCGCATGCCCAAACGTACTGGCTCAGGTAATTCTGCTGCGCCGAGTTTTTGGGCTGCTGCGCCGTGCTCAATTTCATCGTCGCGCATCTGCGTAACAATTGCACGCGAACGATCATCATGCCTGGGCAGCAAATTTAAATGATCATTCAGATGAGCCTCAACCTGACGCTCGGTTTCCACTACAAATCCCAGGCTGTGCTTATCACCCAACCGCGCAGCGACCACACCCATAGCAAATGCACCGGCATACCAGAGTGGATTAAATAAACTGGGGCGCGAGTTCAGCTCGCGCAAACGCTCGGCCGTCCACGCAAGATGATCTAACTCTTCCGCTCCTGAATGCTCAAATTGTTGACGCGTGACTTCATCTCGCGCAAACAATGCTTGCGCTTCATATAAAGCCTGAGCGCAGACCTCACCCACATGATTTACACGCATCAACCCAGCGCTGTGTTTGCGCTCCTCATCACTTAGCTTAACTTCAGCAAGCTTGCTCGACGGACTTTCTCGCCGCGAAACGACGACATCTCCCACGACTCGGAGGGCTCTATCGAATACACATATAAACGAGTCAATCGGTGATCGAACGATGGTCATAAATTGTTTTTATATTAATTTAATTGAAAAGTGTTGCAATGAGGAGACGAAAAATTATCAAAAGAGATATGAATTCATAAATTACTTTTGCTACGGCTCACAACATTTGCTTCAATGCACGTTGACTTCTGGATCCGTTGGTCTTGGAGCATCAATTTCACTGCGAATGCCCGGTTTCTGCGTTCGGTCAGTGAAAGCGAAACTTTAGCATTACAACATTTTGGAGATTAGATAATGAAAAAAACTCAAATCGCATTGGCTGCGTTTGCTTTAGTAGCATCGACAGCTGCGATGGCTAATGTAACCATCTACGGCACCTTGGATGCTGCTATTACCAACACCAACAACGGCAAAGGTACTGCATTTGATGGTACAGGTTCTTGGACTGCTCCTTCGCACCTCGGCTTCAAAGGTTCTGAAGACATCGGTGGCGGCATGAAAGCCAACTTCCAACTCGAAACAGGCGTGAGCTTGAACAACGGTGCAGCAACTAGTGGTGGTTTCGGTTCCTACCGCGGTGGTTCTTTGTTCACCCGTGTCAGCACGGTTGGTCTGTCAGGCGATTTCGGTTCACTCACTTTTGGTCAGCAATTGTCACCGTTCATTGTTACCACCGCTGTAGGTACAGCTGGTAACGGCGCGTTTTTTGTAAACCGCATGTTGATGGTTGGTTTCGGTGGTGCCGCGGTTGACGTTGGCGCTGGCGGCAGCAACTTCCCATACGATGGATTTTTTGTCCCTAACGCGATCAACTACACCTCGCCATCAATCTCTGGATGGACTGTTAACGCAATGATGACAACCAAAGGCGGTGCTCGTGATGGCGCCCAATCCGACCCACGCAGCATGGATTCCTACTCTGCTTTGACAGTCGGCGGAGCAATTGGACCGATCGCTCTCAATGCTGGTTACCAGAGCCGTAAAGATGTACATAGCGGTTACAGCATCAGCGCATCGACTCCTCTGACCAGTGACTTGACTCTCTACGCTAACTACTTAAATAACGACGAGACAAAGAGCGCGGGCACTGGTATTTCCACTGGCAAGAAGATTGGTAGCACCAGCGTGAGCTTGGGCTACAAAGTGTCAGATGCATTAACTACTAACCTGCAGTACGCTCGCAACGACGACACCGTCGAGCAGACACTTACAAGCATCGGCGCACAGTATTCTTTGTCGAAGCGTACTAATGTGTATGCATCGTACGGTAAAGGTACTGGCGGTGTTAATGCTGCATTTGCCGATCGTGCTAACAACCGCTACTTCGGTGGCGGCCTGGGTAACAATCCAATTGGCACTTCAAACTCAACCAACATTGCTGTTGGTATAGCTCACTCGTTCTAATCTCTTTCTGGTCTAGTACCAGTCTGAGTAAAACTTAGTAAGTAAAAAGCCACCCTTCGGGGTGGCTTTTAATTATAAATAGTATTATCAATATATTAAATTAACTTTGAAAAACTTTTAACTATATATTAAAAAAATTTAAGAAAATTTTTAAAAACTTTGGTATTTTTTCTCGAAATTTCAGAATTTCCTGGAGAGACTTCTTTTGGATTTCGAGAATAAAATGAGCATACATACACACTTAATTACAAGTGAGCCTACCTCTGGCCTGCTTAGTCAGACCTTTCTTAGAGTTGCTGCTCAGGTGGTCGAGTTAGAGCGATCGAAGGTTTTTGCTGGAGAACTAGCAAAGATGTCGGTGCGAAATTTTGAATATCGTCTTAATTCCATGATCCTTCCCGCGTTTGGCGAGCGCGTCATTACAGAAATAACTGGCGAGCAAATTCATTTGCTCTATCAGCGCTTAATTGCGAAGGGATTAGCGTCCATATCTGTGGCGCAGTATTTGCAAGATCTAAAAAAGATTTTCAATTACGCCTACGCTCATGGATTAGTCGACCGGATTCCTTATTTTCCCAAAATTAAAAAAACATCGGTGCCACGAGGTGGGTTTACCTTAGGGGAATATCGACAACTAGTCGTCGCAGCCAAACAGCTATCGATGATTAAAAAAATTCAGCAGGATGTAACTCATCGCAATACCGCAGGTGGTGTCTACACCAAAACAGATGGCATACCGCCGGAAATTGTTTGGGTCATACGATTTATGGTCAATGGCTTTATGCGGCCTAGTGATATTTTTCATATTAAGCATAAGCATGTAGAAATTGTTAGGCGCGAGTACGAGTATTTACGTTTAACGCTGCCTGAAACTAAGCGCCA
>JAULVH010000342.1:0-6072 GCA_032111105.1 Burkholderiaceae bacterium
GACCTTCAACAATAATTTGGTCCCCAGCATCTAGTCCCGAGGTAATAATCCAGCGCGTACCGTAGGCGCCGCCAGTTTTCACAGGCTTGGGTATCACTTTGCCTTCAGCGTTGACACTCATGACGACCGATCCGTCGGCTGTACGCATCACAGCTTGTTGTGGCACGGTGATGGTGCCGGTGCGTACACCTTGTTCTAGCTTTACCCGTACATACATGCCCGGTAGTAGCGAGCGTTCTGGGTTAGGAAATTGTGCGCGCAAAATTACCGAACTAGATAATGGATCGACAGTCGTCTCAGAAAATAAAAATTGGCCCGTGTGCGGGTAAGGTTTGCCATCTTCCGTTAGCAACGTTAATTTTATTTTCGTACCGCGTTGACCTGACTGCGTAATTTTTTCACGTAGCTGAGATAGCTCGACACTTGATTGAGTTAACGTGACATAAATAGGATCGAGCTGTTGAATGATAGCGAGCGCGGTTGTATCGTTAGCAGTCACCAATGCACCTTCGGTCACCAGCGTGCGACCTATGCGTCCAGCGATGGGTGCGGTGATGGTGGAGTACGAAAGATTCAGGCGCGCATTGTCTAATACGGCCTTCGCCGCGGCCACATCAGCTGCGGCTAATTTTTGTGCGCTGAGGGCATCATCAAATTCTTGCTTACTGATGGCATTGCTCTCGACTAAAGCGCGGTAGCGATTTAAACGTGTGTTGACTTGACCCAGATTGGCATCGGCGCGGGCCAGTGCAGCTTCAGCGCTGTTATAAGCGGCCTGAAAAGGTGCAGCATCAATCTGATACAACACAGCACCTGCACGAACTTCACTGCCTTCGCCAAACAAGCGTTTTTGGACTATGCCACCGACTCGGGCGCGTACCTCGGCAGTACGAACAGCCTCTATACGGCCAGGCAATTCGGTGGTGTTAGCAACGTCTTCGGGGGCGACCGTCATCACAGCAACGTTCGCAGGAGGAGGCGCACCCGCACCGGGGCCTGTTGGTGCAGCCGCTTTTTTATCGCTGCAAGCACCGAGTGATAGCAACAAAAGGGCGTAAGGAAGAAATGAGCGCGACGAAAGAGTCATGTTGTCCAGCCAATCAAAAAAATGTCACCTGACTATCGCCGGTGCACTTGAGGGATTACAAAATGAAAACTTGGAGGGTGATTCAGTAGCGGATAGCAGCCAATACGCTACCTGAGACCAGTTCCTTAACGAATGACAGCACAGCATTAATAAATCTGTATGACCGTACTATTTATCAGTGCTCAGTATAGCGATTTCTGTGTCGCTAAAGCCGCGATTTCTCGATGGCGGAGGTAAAAAAACCCGCAGTGAAGTACAGGCTTTTGTATTGATTAAGTGCCTGTTTTAGGATGGGCGCACTGAGTAGATAAATCTACACCAGCTGGTGGCGTAAAGATGCAGGTTAATCCCCTGTATAGCTGAGCCCCAAGCTACAAAGCTGTGCTGGTAATTCATACTAAATACGCAAATCAGTCTGTCTAGTAGATTTATCAGCGAGTCTCGAGTAAGGCATTTAATTCGGCCAGATCAACTTCACCCAGGGTGCCAGAAGCGGCTTTAAGCCGTAAGCCATTGACCAGCGTATCGTAACGAGCTTTGGCCAGATCGCGCCGGGTTGAATACAACTGCTGCTGTGCATTAAGCACATCGATATTGATGCGCACACCCACTTCGTAGCCTAGTTTGTTCGATTCAAGCGCCGAGTTGCTTGATACTTCAGCTGCTTCGAGCGCGCGAATTTGTGAGAGCCCGCTTTGTACTCCCAGATAAGCTGCACGAGCCGTTTGCGCAGCGCCACGTTTTGCCGTGTCCAGATTGGCTATAGCCTGATTTTCCAATGCGATGGCTTCACGGATTTTGCTGGTGGTTGAAAAGCCGGCGAACAGGGGTATCGTCAACTGAACACCGATGGCTGCCGTGTTTGTGGTGGTGGGGCTGGTAAATGTCAGATCTTTGCGCTGAGTTTGAACTGCAACTGCATCGAGGGTGGGCAAGTGACCAGCACGGTTACGACGAATATCAAGCTTGGCGATTTCAGCAAGTAAGCCTTGGGCAATAACACCGAAATTTCCAACCTCTGCACTTTGCACCCATTTGTCCATGCTGGATGGTTCAGGGCTAGACAGCTTTACTTTTGATCGCAGGCTGCTCAGTTCGGGTGGTACCTGACCGGTGATCACGGCAAAGGCATTGCGTTTAACTTCGAGATCATTTTGCGCAGCGATCTCTTGTGCGAGTGTCAGATCAAAGCGTGCCTGAGCCTCATGTGTATCAGTAATGGTTGCTGTACCCACTTCGAAATTTCGTTTGGCAGATTCCAGCTGTTCGGTGATGGCTATCTTTTGCGCACGTATAAACGCAATAGCATCCTGAGCAGCAAGAACATCAAAGTAAACTTGTGCAACACGCAAAGCCAGATCATTTCTGGCTTGTTCAAACTGAATTTCACCTGCGGCTACTTGCAGCTTGCTTTGTTCGTAAACTTCAAAGTTATTTCGGTTATAAATCGGCTGACGCAGCTGCAGCTGATAAATCTCTTGGGTGTAATCAATAGTTCGGTCAACGCCTGGACCAATGACATGAGCGTTGATGCGATTGATACTAGAAGATGCTGTTACAGTCGGCAGCAGACCTGCAAATCCCTGGGTAGATTTTTCGCGAGCCGCATCACGCGCACTGCGCGCACTTGTTAGCTGACTGTCGTATACCTGAGCCGCATTAAACGCTTCCAGTAGTGTCATGGCATGTGCATCCATAGCCAAAAACATACCTGCCAGCAGTGACGCTAATTGAGTTCGTTGCATTCTTATTCCCGTGTTTTTTTATACTGGCAAAGCACTGATTAAATAAAAACGAGATATTTCTCGAGTAATGGGTTGAAGCTAACTACGCGCTTCAGTAAGTGGGCATCTGCTCATCGACCTGCATAGCCCAACCGTGTACACCACCGGTTAAGTTAGTCACATCGTTAAAACCGGCACGTTCAAGAAATGCAGCCACCTGCATACTTCGTGAGCCATGGTGACAAATACAAACGACAGCGAGTTCCGGATCTAAATTTTCTTGCATAGAAGGTACGCTAGACATAGGCATAAGCTGCGAACCCGGAATATGACAGGTTTCGAATTCCCACGTTTCGCGTACATCCAGCAGCACAGGTGCTTTACGTTCAGAGTCGTTGAGCCAGTGAGACAGTTCGAGTGCAGTTATATGATTCATAAGCGACTAGCTATTAAAAATGAAACGTCGATGGTGTTTCTGCCTCATGCAAAAGCGTAATGCAGGTTTCAAATAAAACGCGCTTGTCCCAGGCATCGTCTTTAGTGCGAGTAAACAGACAAGCAGACATCACCGGTGCTTCGCCTATGACAGCAAGCAGTCGACCACCGATGCGCATTTGCTCAAGAAAGGCATGAGGTAAAACAGGTAGGGCACCTGAAATCACAATCACATCCCAGGGCGCGGCACGATTACCACTGCCTGACCAGCCATGTGCACCATTGCCCAGTTCAACACTGACATTGGCAATACCGTAGTTCGCTAAATTTTGTTCTGCCAGTAGCTTGAGCTCGGGAAGTATCTCGATAGTTGTGACATGTCGCGCATGATGGGCCAATAAAGCGGCCATGTAGCCTGAACCTGCACCGATTTCAAGTACAGATTCATGATCTGCGAGTGCAGCTTCTTGTAAAAAGCGGGCTTCCATTTTTGGTGACAACATGTTTTCGCCACCTGGCAGCGGGATCTCGGTGTCGAAAAACGCCAGCGATTGATACGCTGCCGGAACGAAGGCTTCTCGACGCACAGCAACCAGCGTCTGCAAGACCTGCTGGTTGAGTACATCCCAGGTCCGAATTTGCTGCTCTATCATGTTTACACGGGCTTGTTCTAGGTTCATGGCTATCTGGCGAAATATCGTTAATGGTTAGCAGGAAATGGGCGTCATTCTATCAAACGGGAGACATCATTTTTTTCTGCGGTCTAGTCTGTAGCGGAGCTGGATTAGACATTATCTTGTTGTGATGGAAAGAAGCGCGCTTTGGCCCACACAGCAAAATCATCCAGCCAGGTATAAATCACGGGTACGACAACCAGGGTCAGAATGGATGAAGTAATGATTCCGCCGATCACAGCTTGCCCCATAGGCGCACGTTGCTCCGAGCCTTCAGCCAAACCTAGCGCCAGCGGCACCATGCCAAACACCATAGCCAGCGTGGTCATTAAAATCGGGCGCAAACGCACATGCGCTGCTTCGAGCAAGGCTTCGTTGCGTCCCATACCTTCTTTGCGTGCTTGATTGGCAAAATCAACCAGCAAGATCGCGTTCTTGGTCACTAAACCCATGAGCATCACAAAGCCGATGATAGAGAATAAGTTCAATGTCGATCGGAAGAACATCAGTGAAAGAAACACTCCTATCAGAGTCAATGGCAGCGCCGACATGATAGCGATAGGTTGCAGGAAGCTGGCGAACTGCGAAGCCAAAATCATATAAATGAAAATAATCGCCAACACGAGCGCCGACAAAGCATAGCCAAACGATTCCTGCATGTTTTTAGTCGCCCCTCCGACCTGAAAGCGATATCCCGGTTGCCAGTTCATGCTTTCCAGAACCTTCTTAACCTCTGCGCTTACCTGACCAGCCGAGCGACCTACGACGTTGGCAGACAATTCCACTTCACGATTGAGATCGCGACGATTGATTTGGTTAGCACCCGATGCTGGTGTAATGCTGGCCACTTGGCGTAGTGGCACCATCAGCGGGGTGCCGTCACTGTTGAGTTGTGTACTGGCTAACATCAGGCGCGAGAGATCAGCGATATTGGTGCGCTCAGTAGGGGCTAATCGTACGGTCACATCATAAGTTTCATCGTCCGGTGCGCGCCAACCGACCACCGGATCACCTGCGAGCAATGGACGCAGCGCATTACCTATCTGTGCAACACCAATACCTAAGTCAGCCGCTACTTCGCGGTAGGGCTCTATCCATATGCTGGGCTTGCTAGGTTTGAGATTTGTATCGAGATCCACCACACCTTGCATAGCAGCCATTTTGGATTTCACTTCATCCGAAATTTTTGCTAGTTGTTTTAAATCAGGGCCGAGGATAGATAAGCGTAGTTGTTTGTTGTCCCCACCCACGCCATCAAGAGTGCCTACATGCGTTACCGTGATGCCGGGAATTTTCATCAGCTGTTCACGCAAAGGTTGATTCAATTGCTTAGTCGTGCGCTTGCGTTCGCTACGAGGTAGAAGTCGCGCATACACCGTCGCATAATTTTTACCTTGCAAGGTACCGGTATTGATCGTGGTGTACAGATCACGCACTTCAGGCAAATCACGTAAGGCAGTTTCGACTTGGCGCGCCTTGCTTTCAGTGAATTCTAGTGACGAACCCACAGGCGTATAAAAGATCACGCCAGTTTCTGAGTAGTCTGCTTGCGGCACGAATTCGCTGCCAATTAATCCAGAGGCTGGTATGGCCAGGCCAGCAAGAAACGTCGCGATGGCGAGCAGGAGCGTTGCAACGCGATGTTTAAGCGACCACTTCAATGCGATTTGGTACTGCCTCGAAAACCACTGAACTAACTTCTCAAATTGCCCTAGCACGCGGCCTATGGTGAGCGCATACCAACCTCGTCGTGGACCATGTTGTCCATGAACTTCCGGATCGTGCCAGATCGACGACAACATCGGATCCAGGGTAAACGACACAAACATCGATATCAGCACCGCAGCAGCAACCGTAATACCAAACTGATGGAAAAAGCGACCGATGATGCCGCCCATGAAACCCACAGGTATAAAGACTGCAACGATAGAAAATGTAGTGGCGAGTACTGCCAAGCCTATTTCTTGCGTGCCTTCGAGTGCTGCTTCGCGTGGTTGTTTGTAGCGGCCGTTCACTTTCATGCCCGCATGGCGAACTATATTTTCACGCACAACAATTGCATCATCAATCAACAAGCCCACGCACAATGACAGTGCCATCAGCGTAATCATATTGATCGTGAAGCCAAACATATCCATGAATAAAAACGTAC
>JAULVH010000342.1:6082-13313 GCA_032111105.1 Burkholderiaceae bacterium
TATCAACGACACAGGTAGCGTTAAGCCCGTGATAACGGTTGAGCGCCATGAATTCAAAAACAGGAACACGATCAGTATGGTGAGTAACGCGCCTTCGATCAGCGTGCGACGAACGTTTTCAACGCCTACGCGTATTTGTCGTGAACCATCTTTAATGACTTCAAGTTTGATTCCCGGATGCAGTGCATCCATGGTGGGTTGTAATTCCTTGATGACTTTTTTCAAACCATCAGCGACTTCGATCGTGTTTTGTCCCTGCGCTTTAATAATATCCAAGGCCAGAGTGCGCTGACCATTAAACATCGCCAGACTCTCTTGCTCTTGTTGACTGTCAACCACACGGGCAATTTGCCCCAGTAGTATGGCGCGCCCACCGCGCTTGACGATAACAATGCGCTCGAAATCTTCCGGACGTTTTAGTCGCCCTTGTACCTGCACCATTTGTTCATTCGAGAGGGCACGTACTGAACCCGCAGGCAACTCTTGGTTTTCATTGCGAACAGCATTCAAAACCTGATCCATGCTGATATTGAGCGCTTCCATTTCAGCGGGTTTGACGTAAATTTGAATTTCACGTTTAACGCCACCTACCAGTGTTATGGAGCCAACACCACGCACATTCTCTAAACGTTTTTTAACTAATTGATCAGCAATTGTGGTCAGCTCACGCATGGTGTAACGGCTTTTACCAGCATCGTTCATCACAGCTACAGAAAAAATAGGTCTGTCTGCCGGATCAAAACGTGTCACGCGCGGTTCTTTGACTTCTTTACGAAAAGCCGCCTTAATCAAAGCGACTTTTTCACGCACATCTTGTGCAGCCTGTGCCGGATCAACCGTCAGCGCAAATTCTATGATGACTATCGATTGGCCTTCATAAGAGCGCGAGGTGAGGCTGTTAATGCCGTTAATCGTATTGACTGCTTCTTCTACCTTGCGGGTGATATCGCTTTCCACGGTTTCAGGTGCAGCACCGGGATAATCTGTTTGAACCACCACAATAGGAAAGGTCACATCCGGAAACTGATCAACTCGTAAACGCTGATAAGAAAATAAGCCGAGCACAACAAAAGCCACCATCATCATGGTGGCAAGAACTGGATTGCCGATACTGATACGAGTAAACCACATGGATCAGTAACCCCTTTATTTGCCAGCTGCGTTAATGCGCACATGGATACCTGGTTGTAGGCTGCCCATATCCGTACGAACGACTTGAGCACCAAAATCGATACCTGATAAAACTTCTGTCATGTAGTCGTCTCCACTGCGGCCACTCATACCTGTAGTGACGGTTTTGCGAGCTAGAACATCGCCTTCAATCACATACACATAACTGCCATTACCGTCTTTACGCACAGCATTCTGCGGTAGTGCTAACACCCCTGATTTAGATTTCAAGATGAGTTGCGCCTCAGCGAACATGCCTGAGCGCAGTTGGTTTTGTGGATTGGCGATCTGTACATACACCAAAACCGAGCGCGAACCCGATTGCGTGGTTGGATTAATGCGTACCACCTTGCCTTCTATGTTTTGCGGCCAACCTTCTATATGTAAATTGACGCGCTGACCGATAACGACATGGGTAATGTCATTGCTTGGTACAGCAGCTTCTAACTCCAGCTTTTGAAGATCAACAATATCAAGCAGCTTGTTATCAGCGGAGACTTTTTCACCGGCCTGCACATAACGCATAGCGACTGTGCCAGTAATGGGCGATCGAATCACTGTGTCATTAAGTAATTTTTGAGCGACATCGTAAGCACCTTTTGCTGCTTCCGCATTGGCTTCTGCCGCAGCGTATTGGCTGGCAAAATTGTCGTAGGCATTTTTAGAGATAAAACCCTTTTCGACCAAGGCCCGGTTGTTGTCCCGGTTTTTAGTGGCGATATCTAGTTGAGCGCGTGTGGCATTAAGCGTGCCGCGTGCCTGATCGACTCGCGCCTGGTATTCCGTGCTGTCCATGCGCGCAACGATTTGCCCGGCGCGCACGGCATCGCCTTCGCGTACGGGAATTTCGCGCACCTCAGCGGCCACACGGGCTTTAACACTCGACATATTGACCGCACGCAGTGCACCGGACAGCGACAGTGTGTGCTGAAGCTCAAGGGGCTGGGCGGTAAAAATTTCCGATGGCATAAATTCCAGAGTGGGAACGGCGACAGCAATTGGAATTTCTGCGGCCGAAGGCTTGGTACCAGCCTTCGGGCGTAGCGCCAACGATGTGCCAACCCCACCTAAAATTATCAGGATAAGAAAAAGAATAATTCGGCGCCAGGTGCGTTTAGACATGGTTAATTGAGCGAGTGAGTGTCAGTTGGTGAACCTGAAGGTGATTGAAGTCCGTTTAATAACAAATCTAGAAAGCAATCCAAGTATTCTGGTGCGGAAATTGGCTCTAAACGGCAGGAATGAAAGGAATGCTTCCACATCATCAGCATCAAAACCGGTGCCACAATCACCAGATTAGCGTTGACGGTATCGATAGACCTGAATTCCCCTCTCGCGATACCGCGTTCCAGCAGGCCAATAATTAATGCGTTACTGCGTTGAATGACTTCTTCGTGATAAAAGCGCGCCACGTCAGGAAAATTACCTGACTCCGCCATCATTAATTTTGAAATGCCTGAGAGCTTGGTTTCACCCACATGTTTCCACCAGCGCAAAATAAATCCGCGTAAAAGATCGCGGCTTTTTCCCGTGTAGTGACTCACATAATCTTCTGCTTCAGCCAATGCGGACACTAAATTGGCGCGTACTACTTCTTTGAATAATTCTTCTTTATTTTCAAAATAAAGATACAGCGTGCCTTTTGATACGCCAGCGCGCGCCGCTACGTCATCAAGTCGGGTAGCGGCGTAGCCACGCTCAACGAACAGGTCCAGCGCTGCAGCCAACAATTCCTGGGGGCGGGCGTCTTTGCGCCGTTCCCAGCGGGGTTTAGTTTTAATTTCAGCGAGAGGCATGGTGGGGGTAATGAATTACTAACCGATCGGTCAGTAATATAGGTTCCGGGTCCCGGGTTAGTCAAGCGCAGCCTTTTCATTAACGAATTGGTAATTCGATTATCGATTAAAGGAACTGAGCAAATGAATGAGTTACGGAGTCTTGTCAGTTGATTATTTAAACCAAGAACCTATTCGTCCATTACGAGGTCAATCATGAGTCGCCCCCCGATTAGCAGAGAAAATTCCAGTAATAACCTAGCACTTAATCAACAAGGTACGGATACACAACCTGAGAAGGATGGTAAGGCAGCCGACAAGGCCCCCAAATCACTACCCCCACAACTGAATCAAAAAACAGAAGCAAAACAGCCGCAACCTTCAGGCGACACGGGGTTTTCTAAAGACGATTGGACTAAGCAGGGGAAAGGCTCTGACGATCAGCCCACACAGAAGCAAACCAAAGAAAAATCATCGCAGGACGATCAACAAAAATCCTCAGGTAAACAGGCGGACACGGCATCTAAAGGAAAAGTGGCTTCCAGCAACCGCAAAGTGACTGTTCCATTACTTAATCTGGGCGTATCCGGAACCGCCACGCTGAAAAGCCGTCCGCCGGTGAGCCCAAGCTCTGGCAATCCCCTTGGCTCGCACCGGGCATCCTCACCGAATACAGGAAATGCAACTCCGGCGAATTCTGGTAGCAGCTCATCGACGTCGAATGTCACTACCCAAGGGCAAGCTTCATCGTCTGTGCCACCTGCACGATCATTGCCACCTATCCCTCAGACGCCTAGCTCGCAGACGCCGCCGTTACCACCTATCCCACTGGCGCCTAGCTCTCAGACACCGCCGGTTTCCACCAGTAACGTCCCGGCGAGTGCTCGTAGTGCACCATCGGCAGCGAGCTATGAAAAGGGTGTGCCTGCTAGCTTATTGAGTCACCGATCACATCAAATACTCGAATCAGCATTAATCAATGGACGCATAGACCCAACCGAACTAGGGAATTTATTAGTGGAGGTCCAAACAGCAGGCTTCACATCGCCAACGTCAATATTTAGTCAAGGCAAGCCATTTCTTAGGGGGGGCTTACTAGTACTGAACTTCAAAGCGAGTGATGGTAAGACCTATGAATCTGTAAATCTCATAGAACGATTTCTTCAGCCTATGGCAGAAAAAGCATTTAACACACCGGAATGTAATCAGTTAAGAAAAACGGTGCTGAAAAATTATCTACCGGTTGCATCGTCAGTAGAGGCTGCAGCCAGAGGTATGCGGCCTAAAGAAATGCAACAAGCAGAAAAAGTAAAAAACCTCATGGATCCAGTGGTCGAACCATTTACAAAGTGGGTTTGTGGAGCAAATGAAAATTTGACGAGTTCTCAACTTCCAGAAGCTTGGAAAGCTTTACTCTTGGGTATCGATGACGCGGTGGTTTATTGGGTAAAAAATAAAGATTGCACCAATATGAAAGAAATCAAGAACCTGCGTTCAGAGGCAATGATAGCTTTTATCTCAACACGCGGCTATATGGTGGTGTGGGGCATGCCCATACAAGAACATAGCAATCAACATAACATTTCCTCAGAAAAATTCACTTCATTTTTAAATTCGTATTTCGCTCATAGAGCAAATAAATTCATCGACGACATCATGTTAAGTCGAAAAGATTTGAAGGGTGATGTGTTTGATAGCTCAATGCGAGGCTACCTCAAAGTAATAGGCGGAAGAAAAGAGCTTTTAAGTAAAGCGCCGAAAGAAAATGCTTCAGGACGCCGTGAGTTGATGAAATCAAAAACCTTGCAATCCACAAAAGCGCAGCCAAGAAATAGCAGTAACACGGTGAATGAAAAATCCACTCCACTGTCGCCCCGCATGCGCGAAAAAGTAGAAGTTGAAAAAGCACGTGAAATAAAACAAAAACAAAATGAATATCAACGGAAAAGATTTTTCAGTGAATTTAGTAAGTTAGCAAATCTAGCGAAAATTTCGCCTGATTTTTATAGAGCATTTCAAACGCGTGTGTTGAAAGAAATGTCGGATGCAGCGTATGAGCAATTCGAAAAAGACCCTGTCCGAATTTGTACGAGATATGTTGATAAATTTTATGTGGGTGTTTTGAGTAAAGAAAGGCAAGCTGCAGAAAAATCTCTGCGTGCTGCTCTTGCAAATATAAAAAAGGAAGACATTACTACTATTGCCCTTGCGGCAGAAAAAGTTAAGGAGTATGTAAAGCCTGATTCTGAATTGTCAGATCGAGATAAAGAAATTTCAAAAGAGAGAAAACAACAATTTTTTGGTAATTTAATTTTCTATACAGACATTTATGAAGATTTCCCGAAGAGTTTTCTTAATTCATTAAATTCTTATATTGCGGGATTAACATCGATTGACTATTTAAAGTTAGAAGCAGCTCCGATATCTTTTTTGCTTTCCAATATCGATAAAATTTACTTGAACAACACTACCACAACAGCACAGGCAGATCGCGATACCGCCGCGAAACAAAAAGAAAAGTTTATTAGCTATCTAAAAAACATATCCCCCGGTAGCTTAAAAGGTCTGAAAGATAGTATGGCGATTCAGTCCAAACCAACGTCAGATAAGGAAGTTGTAGTGGTATCACCTCGTTCAAATGTAGAATTTGAATTACCAGCTAATCCAGTTGAAGAGGTTGAAAAGCAAGCGACTAATCTGCCCACTTCAACAGCCAGTACTCAGGCACTGCAAGACAGTCGTGCGCCTTCAAGCTCTACAGTCGATTTAAAGCCTGTGCAGGAAAAGGAAGTTACAGGAGAAAGAAAAAATAAGTTTTTAGTAAATTTTATTTCGAAAACAGAAATCCATGAGCTTTACGAAGATTTTCTCGCATCATTTAAAAACCATATTTTAGGTTTGACAACGACTGATTATTTAGAATTCGAGGCTGATCCCATTAAATTTTGTCGTGCTTATGTAGTTAAATTTTATTCAAGCGAAGAATATACATCAACGAAAAAAAGTATTGCTACAGCAGACGTTCGGAAACAAGAATTCGCTTGGTATCTCAATAATTTTAGTAGAAAAACTCCAGAGGCAAGTATTAATCAAGCTTCCGCAAACGAAGTACCTACTTCTACTGCCAGCACTTCAACTTCAACAGCAAGCACTCAGCCGCCGCAAGACACTCGCGTGAACACGGTTGCCAGCGTTGGCGTGAAACCAGTAGCTAAGGAAGTTGAATCTGAAAAAACTGAATCCAGCTCTGAGCCAGAAATCGTGACTGAATCAGATAGTGATGCAGACGACGACGCAGCGTCAGAATCAGAGAAAACAGAAGAGAGTTAATGACGAAAGGTATTTAGTCAGCTGATTTTCACAGTATCTGCCCGCAATCTCTTAGAGTTTGCGGGCTTTTTTATGCCGCCAGCACCCGCTTTCGGATGCGCCCAGAGCATTCCAAGTAAAATCGCCGTAATTCAATTCAATGGCGGTGGACATGAGCTGGTTTAAACGGTACTGGATCTGGTTGGTATTGCTCCTGACCCTAATAGTGGCAAGTGCTGGGTATCTGTTTTGGTGGAAGAAATCAGATGTGCCCCAATATAGAACGGCAACGATAGAAAAAGGTCGGCTGGTAGCGAGCGTCGCGGCCACAGGTACTTTGCAGCCCGTTATTTCTGTCCAGGTGGGTTCACAGGTATCAGGACAGTTGAAAGAGGTGCTGGTTGATTTCAATAGCATGGTCAAGAAAAATCAATTAATCGCCCGTATTGATCCTGAAAGTTTTGAATACCGTGTCAGGCAAGCGCAAGCTGATTTAGATGCGGCGCGTGCACAAGTAGCTACTCAGCAGGCCAATATAGCGGCCCAGCGCGCTTTCCAATCGCAAATCGAAGTCAGTATGATGGATGCGCGTCGTGACTTTGAACGAAAAGAACAGTTGGCAGAAAAAAAATTCATATCCATTGCCGAAGTCGATAAGGCTCGCGCCACCATGAATTCTCTGACCGAGCAAGTCAAGTCGGCGCAAGCGCAGGTTGAAGTCGCGCGCGCCAATGCAGGTAGTGCTGCTGCCGTCGTTAAACAGCGTGATGCAGTCTTAGCCCAGGCGCGCGTTGATCTGGAGCGCACGGCGATACGGTCACCGGTCGATGGCATAGTCATCAAGCGTAGCGTTGATAAAGGTCAGACGGTTGCAGCCAGTTTGCAAGCACCTGAATTATTTATCATTGCTGAAAATCTTACTGATTTGCGTGTCGATACCTCGATTGATGAATCGGAAGTGGGCAAGATACAGCTAG
>JAULVH010000342.1:13328-15997 GCA_032111105.1 Burkholderiaceae bacterium
ACATTTACTGTCGATGCTTTTCCTGGCCGCACTTTCGAAGGTCAAGTTAAACAGATACGCAAATCTGCTCAAGTGGTGTCCAACGTCGTAACTTATTTAGTGGCCATCTCTACACAAAATTCAGATTTAAAACTTTTGCCAGGTATGACAGCCAATGTGCGTGTGGTGACCTCGGTGCATGAGGATGTTCTTAAGGTGCCGAATGCAGCGTTACGTTTTCGACCACCACAAAAACCGGATGAAAAATCTGATAAATCAACTGAGCGTAAAAAGCCGGACCAAAAAGAAAATCAAAAAGAAGGTTCAGCTAACGGATCGGGCCGTACTAAACGAGGCGAGCCGGGTGTGGTGAAGTTGTATCGCGTAGAAAATAATGAGCTCAAAGTAATGATTGTCAAAACGGGCGCTAGCGACGGGCAGATGACAGAGGTCGCCGGTGAAGGTATCACCGAAGGCGTTGAGGTAGTTACCGGCGTCAAAGGTGGTGATAGCGGTCGTGGTCGATCGTCATCCTCGGGTATGGGTAATGCTCCGCGTGTTTTCTGATGATACAAGGTTGATCGCATGACTACCCTGATCGAAGTACGCGGCATGTCAAAGTCCTACACCATGGGGCCGTCCACAGTAACAGCACTTGATAAGGTGTCGTTGGATATTGCTGAAGGTGAGTTTGTTGCCATTATGGGGGCCTCAGGTTCGGGTAAATCGACCTTCATGAATTTACTCGGCTGTCTTGATACGCCGAGTGCTGGTGAATATCGTTTGGCTGGCGAAAAGGTTTCCGACTTAACGACGGATCAACTCGCCGCCATACGTAATCGCCGTATTGGTTTTGTTTTTCAACAGTTCAATTTACTGCCACGTACCAGCGCGTTGGAAAATGTGGAGCTGCCATTATTGTATTCATCCATACCTTCAGCTGAACGTCGATTGCTCGCAATGGCACGGCTCACCGAAGTAGGCTTGGGAACCAGAACCGATCATCAACCTTCGCAATTATCCGGTGGTCAGCAGCAGCGGGTTGCGATCGCGCGAGCCTTAGCAAATAATCCCTCGCTTATTTTGGCGGATGAGCCAACCGGCGCACTCGATTCGCGCACGAGTATAGAGATCATGGCCTTGCTACAAAAATTAAATGCTCAGCGTATGACGATAGTGATGGTGACTCATGAGCCAGATATCGCAGCCTTTGCTGCGCGCATTGTGACCTTCCGCGATGGAAAAATAATTTCAGATATAAAAAATACTCCGGCAAATGCACAAAGCCAGTTGAGTGCGTCTTTGGCAGAGGCGCCATGAATCTGCTAGCTACTCTCCGTGTTGCGATGAATGCGTTGCGCGTCAATTTGCTACGTTCGGTGTTGACGATGTTGGGCATTATTATTGGTGTTGCTGCGGTGATTACCATGCTAGCCGTTGGTGCTGGCGCTGAGCTACGTATACAAGAGCAAATCAAAAGCTTGGGGTCTAACCTCATGATCATTACGGCAGGTGCTCGTACGGCCAATGGCGTGCGTATTGGTACGGGTGCTACACCCGACTTAACCGAAGATGATGCTGTCGCGATTGCGCGTGAAGTCAGTGAAGTCGAGGCGGTAGCACCGACCTATCGTGGCAGCGCCCAGGTAGTGAATGGAAATGCTAACTGGGCCACACAAGTCTTTGGCATAACGCCGGATTATTTTGTGGTGCGTAACTGGACGTTGGAAGCGGGACGTATGTTTGAACCTGCTGAGCTTGCCGGCGCAGGTAAGGTCGCTCTGATAGGCCAGACCGTGGCGCGTGAATTGTTTGGTGATAACGATCCCATGGATCAAACCATACGCATTAAAAATGTGCCTGTCACTATCGTAGGCGTACTTTCACGCAAAGGCCAGAACATGACGGGCAATGATCAGGATGATGTGATCATGGTTCCCTTGTCGACAGCACGTAACCGGATTATTGGTGTAGAGCCAGGCAAGCAACGACAGGTAGGCATGATTCAGCTTAAGGTCTTTGATGGTGAAAGCATGAGTGAAGCCGAAGATAAAATCCGTTCTTTGCTGCGCCAGCGCATGCGCACCGCTCAAGGGCAACCTGATCCGGTGACGGTGCGTAATATGACTGAGATGCTGCAAGCGCAAGAAGAGTCATCGCGCGTGATGGCCATGCTGTTAGCTGCCGTGGCCTCCGTATCATTGATTGTGGGCGGTATAGGCATCATGAATATTATGTTGGTCTCGGTGACCGAGCGAACGCGCGAGATCGGTTTGCGCCTTGCGGTGGGTGCGCGGAGTCGCGACATACTCACACAATTTTTAGTTGAGGCAGTCACCTTGTCAGTGTTAGGTGGGCTCATAGGAATCGCGTTGGGAGTTGCAGGCTCGTGGTTAATCGCCGAAATCGCCGGTTGGCAAACGCAATTATCTACAGCGTCCATTATTCTTTCAGTGAGTTTTTCAGCCTTTGTAGGAATTTTTTTCGGGTTTTATCCTGCGCGTAAAGCAGCCAGTCTGTTGCCTATACAAGCGTTACGCTATGAGTGACAAATCTGTTTCGCAATTTTTTAGATAGCGAGTCTATCAAGCCTGCTTTTGATTGAACTTAAAAAACTGATTTCATGGATACACTACTGCTCGTCAAAATCATCATCATGGGTATCGTCGAAGGTCTGACGGAATTTTTAC
>JAULVH010000343.1:0-4912 GCA_032111105.1 Burkholderiaceae bacterium
GTTGCGCTCACTTTGCAATACAGGACCAGTGTGATCCAACAACTGACCCAGCTCTTCCACCGCATTACAAACGTCAGCGCGGAGCATGTTCTCGCCAAAGAATTGATGGAACATGCGACCCACTGGGCTCTTCAAGAAAGCGACACCACCAGAGTGGCCCGGGCAATGCCAAGAGTAAGAACCTTCAGAGGCGTAATTAGTCAGCGCGCGGAAGAATGGCGGTGCTAATGAATCTAGATAAACCTTAGCCTCGCGGATAATGTGGCGCGCCACAAACTCTGGCGTATCTTCATTCATATGAATGAAGCCATGCAGTTCACGCAGAATATCGTTGGGTATGTGTCGCGAGGTGCGCGTTTCGCCATACAGATACAAAGGGATATCGGCATTTTTGTAGCGAATTTCTTCAACAAATGCGCGTAGAGCTTTCAAGGCATCTTCGGTTTCTACAGCAGAGCCACCGCCGAATTCTTCATCATCAATGGAAAGTATGAACGCTGAGGCGCGCGATTGCTGTTGCGCGAACTGCGACAGATCACCGTAGCTGGTGACGCCGACGACCTCCATACCTTCTTTCTCAATCGCATCGGCTAACGCACGTATACCTAGACCCGAGGTATTTTCGGAACGGAAATCTTCATCAATGATGACGATGGGGAAGCGGAATTTCATTCGTACTCCTGAGGCAGGCGATGGATATCAACCTGAAAAATGAAAGCGGGATTTTCGCAGATATGAGAGCGAGTTGGGAGAAATATGTCTACTAAATGAGGTAGTGCTAGTTCGCACCCTGAGTCAGTTTTGCTTAGCCGCCTTTAGCGACGTTGATAGATAACAAAAGCATAACTCAATCCCAGCGCTTCGGAGTGATGTGGATCACGCGAGACCTCTTGCCAGGCAGTTGGGTCGATAGCAGGGAAAAAAGCATCACACTCGAAATCGCCAGCAATTTCAGTGACGATGAGTCGGCTAGCAAGCGGTAGGGCTTCGACATAGATTTGGGCGCCACCAATAACGAAGGCGTCTCCTGAGCCGGCTAATTCGACGGCTTGTTGCAGCGAAGACGCTGTCTCTGCGCCCTCATGCTGCCAATCTGGGTTGCGTGTGATGACGATGCTGCGACGATTGGGAAGTGGACGGCCGATCGAGTCAAAGGTCTTGCGCCCCATGATGATGGTGTGACCGGTGGTGGTGCGTTTGAAAAATGCCAGATCTTCCGGTAAACGCCAGGGCAGGGTGTTGCGTATACCTATGCCGTTATGACGTTCGGTGGCGACGATTAAGCTGAGTTGAGCAGACATCAGACTGCCACCGGTGCTTTGATCGCAGCATGGCATTCATAGCCGACGATTTCTATATCGTCATAGCGATACTCAAACACGGAGTCAGGCTTACGCTTGAGTACCAGCTTGGGCAGAGGGAAGGTGGAGCGCGAGAGTTGTTCTTGCACCTGATCGAAATGATTTGAGTAAATATGGCAGTCGCCACCAGTCCAAATGAAATCACCGACTTGCAAACCGGTTTGCTCAGCCATCATGTGCGTGAGTAGGGCGTAGGAGGCAATGTTGAAAGGCACACCTAAAAAGATATCGGCGCTGCGTTGATACAGCTGACACGACAGCTTGCCGTCGGCCACATAAAACTGAAAGAAGGCATGACAAGGCGGCAGCTTCATGCGCGGTATGTCAGCCACATTCCAGGCTGACACGATCAATCGGCGCGAATCAGGATTGTTTTTGATTTGATCAACCAATTGCTTAATCTGATCGATATGGCCGCCGTCGGGGGTAGGCCACGAGCGCCACTGTGAGCCATACACTGGTCCGAGGTCGCCATTTGGGTCAGCCCACTCATCCCAAATCGATACGCCGTTTTCTTTGAGGTAGCCGATGTTGGTAGAGCCAGCCAAAAACCAGATCAGTTCGTGAACGATGGATTTCAAGTGCAGCTTCTTGGTCGTAACCATGGGGAAGCCTTCTTGCAAATCAAATCGCATCTGATAACCAAACACGGATCGCGTACCGGTACCGGTACGATCCGTTTTGGTGGTGCCATGTTCATAGACATGGCGCATGAAATCGAGGTATTGGCGCATTTACGTGACTCCGGCTAAGCCAGTATTTTAACCCCTAGGCCGTCCAAGCTAGTGAAAGGCGTTCTCAGGTGGGGCCTTGCATCGTAGGAGAAAACTGCAGAGCTGCCAGGCTGGCATACAAGCCATTGGCGGCAACCAGCGAGGCATGAGTGCCGGTTTCCACGATGCGGCCCTGATCCATCACCACAATTTTGCTGGCGCGCTGCACCGTAGCGAGTCTGTGCGCAATGACCAAGGTGGTGCGTCCCACCATGGCGGCTTCCAACGCATGCTGCACCAGTCGCTCGGATTCAGCATCCAATGCACTAGTGGCTTCATCGAGTAGTAACAGCGGAGGATTTTTAAGCAGGGCGCGAGCAATCGCTATGCGCTGACGCTGGCCACCCGAAAGACGCACGCCGCGTTCACCTAAAAATGATTGATAGCCCTCAGGTAAACGCTCTATGAATTCATGCGCTGCAGCTAACTTGGCGGCTGCAATTACTTCGTCATCGCTAGCTTCGGGGCGGCCATAGCGTATGTTTTCCAAAGCATTTGCTGAAAACACCACCGTATCCTGAGGCACGATGCCTATGGCATTACGCAACGCTTGCAAATCGAGTTGGCGTATATCGACGCCATCTAAAAAAATGTTCCCTGTCTGGGGATCATAAAATCGCAAGAGCAGCTGAAATAACGTCGTTTTACCAGCGCCAGAAGGTCCAACGATGGCTATAGTTTCACCCGGCTCAGCACTCATGGATAAATCACTGAGTGATGGAGTACCTGGTCGCGATGGGTAATGAAAATTCAACTGATCCAGTTGCAGGCTAGCGCCATTGGCTGCACGTTTGACCAAAGGTGTGGGATGCTCAGGCGAGACTATGGGTGAGCGCTCTGCGAGTAATTCAAGTAAACGTTCGCTGGCACCTGCAGCGCGTTGTGCGTCGCCCAGTGTTTCAGAAAGCGCACCAATTGCACCGGCAACAATCGCGGCATACAAAAAGAATTGTCCGAGCTCACCCGCACTCATACGACCTTGCATGACGGCGTGTGCTCCTAACCAAAGCACAAAAACGATAGCACCAAAGACCAGCAAGATGGCTGTCACAGTAAGTATCGAACGTGCACGAACTCGCTCTATCGCCGTAGCAAAAGCGCGCTCAACGGCATTGCCAAATTGCCGGGCTTCGTGATCTTCATGCGCAAAAGCTTGTACGACATTAATCGCATTGAGTCGTTCGCCAGCTAAACCCGAAGCGTCAGCAATGCGATCTTGCGATGCGCGTGAGAGCTTACGTACACGGCGTCCTATAGTAACGATAGGTAGTATCACGGCCAGCAACATCACGATAATGATGGCAGATAATTTAACGCTGGTGATAAACATCATCAGCAATCCACCGATCAGTAGCAGTACATTTCGTAATGCCATAGAGATGCTGGTGCCCACCACAGTTTGAATTAGTGTGGTGTCGGTGGTTAAGCGCGATAGCACTTCACCGGTTTGCGTGACTTCAAAAAATTCGGGGCTTTGACGCAATACATGGGCATACACAGCACTACGTATGTCAGCAGTTACTCGTTCACCCAGCCACGACACCATATAAAAACGTGCAGCGGTTGCCAGAGCAAGTACGCTGGCTATCCCAAACAGCGCTAAGAATGTCAGATTAACTTCGGAGGCTTGCTCTATCCCTTTGGTGGCAAACCCCAGATCAATTAATTGACGAAAACCATACGGTATCGCTAGCGTAGAACAAGCCGCAATAACGAGTGCCACCGCTGCAATCGCCATGCGTTTTTTATACGGCCTTAGAAACGGCACTAATCCAGACAGCGTTTTTAATCCACTACTGGATTTAGGTCGTTCACTTTGTGGTTTCATAGCTTTAGGGCTTTCAAATAGCCGGTCATTTCAAGATAGCCGCGACCTGCCGGCTGGCCATTACGTAGTACGTTGACTGCGCCTTCCCAATACACCGAGCCTGTGGACTGGCGCGAATCTAATTCCTGATCGTTTTGCAAAGGTTCGATTTCCCATCGCATATCACCAGTATCTATGTGTACAGACGTGGGATAGTTAGCGCCAGTGCGTGGCGAACGCCAGTGTTTCAAAGGTACAAAGCGCACTTTGGACGAATCAAACGATAGCGTGCGGCCAGAAGCATCGCGCAGCGTTGCGTGTTGCCACAAGGGCTGACCATTAGCGCCGCGTATCTGGAAAGCCATCAGTGCGCCGCCATCATACAGATTCAAACCCACCCAATCCCAACCAACGGCACGTGTATCAAGCACAGTGCTAGACCATTCATGATCTAGCCATGCAGTACCTGTTACCTGACTCGGCTTACCCTTACGGGTAATCGTGCCCGTGACAGCGAGCTGTGGTTCACTGTAGTAGTAACTAGCTTGCTCTGGTAAAGGCCCTTTGCGTGAATATCCCTGTTCCCCCTGAAGCATAGGCGCTTGGGTAGGTTGCAATGTTAATGACAAGGTGAAGTCGCGAGCCGGCAGAGCCACTTGATAACGACCATCGCTAGTGCGTTTGAGAGTCCAGCGATCGAGTTTGATGTTGGTCGTTGCTTCATGAGTGAAAGCGCGTTCAAATCCTGCGCGCGAAATTTTTTGATCGTGTTGAAGTTTGCCGACAGCCGTATCGGATAGCGCGGCATGCGCAATGATCAATTGCCTGGGCGCGAAGCGACTGGTGTTTTTAGTGTCATGCTCAGTGGCAGAACGAAAAAAAGTAACTTGAAAACCCAGTGGTTTGCCATCCGGTGTTTGTAGCCAGCCAGTGGCGTACCACCACTAAGTTCGAAAATCAGGATGCGCGCC
>JAULVH010000344.1:0-3923 GCA_032111105.1 Burkholderiaceae bacterium
TAACCGGTCTGCAGCAAATGGGTATGCAATTTATCGCCTTGGGTTCGCAAGAAGAACTGCGCGATCAAATCATAGAAGCAGGACTGTCACGCGCTTGTTTGCAATTACCGCTGCCGACGAATGCCCAAGAATTTAATCAGCGCCGTGATGAAGGCAAGGCGCGGTTAAATTTATTGGTAAACGAAATAGCGCGTTTGGTTGGGCAGATTTTAGGTGAATACCATGCGCTGCCTAAAAAGCTGCAGGCTCTCAAAGCCCATACGGCAGCACAAGCTGACATGCAATCGCAATTGCAGTCGCTCATACATAAACGCTTTGCAGTGGAAACAGAACATGGGCAACTCGCTCATTTCCCACGTTATTTGAAAGCCATGCAGATCAGGCTGGAAAAATTACGGGCTGATCCTGCGCGCGATGCGCGGCTAATGGGCGAATGGCAGCAAGCGGCTATGCCCTGGCAGCGCGCTTTGAAGAGCGGCGCTCATGGCGACCCAAAAATGCAAGAGTTTCGCTGGATGCTGGAAGAATTACGGGTTTCGCTGTTTGCTCAAGAGCTCAAGACGCCTATGCCTGTCTCGGTAAAACGACTACAAAAAGTATGGGAGTCCATGCAACGCTAACTAATTCGTAGTGCACTGCATGCGCGCTGTACTAGTGCAGAACTTGGTACTGCTAATTGCTACGTATCTGGATAAGCTAATCCTAATCAGGTACGTTAGATGGGAACTAATCAGATAGGTCGGGGCCGTAGCGTCGGCATGGGTCAGCAAGAGTTGGAGCTGAGGTTACCTAAACGTAGCACCAGTTCCAGCGAGACGAGTGTGATGTTTCAGCGAGGCACGCCGGATCTTTCTCACATTCAGCGGCAAGCGATGTCTATCCCGCCAAGAATTCAGGCAGCACAGCAAGGACTTGCTGGTCATGTCGGGGCCGCGATGTCGCCAAACACCCAGGCCGTGGCGATCGGAGAGATAAAGAATTCTAGTTTATCTGCTAATGCAGCTATCAAAGCGAAGCCTAAGCATGACTCCGATATTAAGCTTGCAAAAAAAGCTACTGTATCAAATGAAATTACGCGGGAGTTATTATCAGACCCTACTAAGCAGGCTTACATCGCAAGTTCTCGGGAAAAATTAATTAAATTAGGACAAGCTGAAAATCTAGACTTTTTGGTGGCTCTCAAAAAATTTAGAGACAATCCTACGGTTTCTGCAGCCGAGGAATTAAAGCGAATCTATATTGATTCTAATAATGATGATTTTGATTTGTTAAATGTGTCTGGATACCAATTCGGCGTCTTGTATCAGACTACGTCAATTAACATCACGGAACAGGCAAGAAAGCTTTTTCTAACCGAATTTGAGAGTTGCATCAAATGTGCCAAGCGAGGTGACTCACTGACTCAATCGGGTTTGCAATTTGTTTTCAATAAAATTGAAAGTGAGGCTTCTACGCTGCTGATTCAGGAGTTGAAAAAATTGTAAAAGGGGTTTTCGTCAGTTTCGCGTAAAATCTGGATAGATTTATTTTTTTAGCTACCTGACATGACCATAAAATCTGATAAGTGGATACGCCGCATGGCGGAATCTCACGGCATGATCGAACCCTTTGAGCCCGGCCAGGTGCGCGAGCAAAATGGCCAGCGCATCGTATCCTACGGTACGTCTTCGTATGGCTACGATATACGTTGCGCCGACGAATTCAAAATTTTCACGAACATCAACAGCACGATTGTTGATCCGAAAAATTTCGATGAAAACTCGTTCGTGGATATTAAGAGTAATGTTTGTATCATTCCACCGAACTCATTTGCTTTAGCGCGCACGATAGAATATTTTCGCATCCCGCGTAATGTACTCACCATATGTCTGGGCAAATCGACGTACGCGCGCTGCGGCATCATCGTTAACGTAACGCCGTTCGAACCTGAGTGGGAAGGCTTTGTTACTTTAGAGTTTTCCAACACCACGCCACTACCTGCAAAAATTTATGCGGGCGAAGGCTGTGCGCAGGTACTGTTCTTTGAGAGCGATGAAGTGTGTGAAACGTCCTACAAAGATCGTGGCGGCAAGTACCAAGGGCAACGAGGCGTGACGCTGCCTAAAACCTAAGAAGGTTGAAGAAATAAAAAACGGGCCTGGGCCCGTTTTTTTTATGGTCTGCGTAAATCACTGCGGTACGCAGTCGACGTAATAGCCCGTCACCCCATTGACCACGGTTTTTACCAAGCCATGCACATCGGTTTCAAAGCCAGGGAAGTGTTCATTAAAGTCTCTCGCGAACTTTAGGTAATCCACGATCGTCCTGTTAAAACGCTCACCCGGAATCAGCAAGGGTATGCCTGGTGGGTAAGGTGTTAACAAAATCGCTGTTACGCGGCCTTCGAGTTCATCGATAGGTACACGATCTATTTCGCGGTGAGCCATTTTAGCGAAGGCATCTGAAGGCTTCATCGCGGGCTGCATATCCGACAAATACATTTCAGTCGTCAAACGCGCGACATCGTAGGATTTATACATGTCATGAATCTTGTGTGACAAATCCCGCAAGCCGGTACGTTCGTAATGGGGATTAGCCGCCGTGAATTCCGGCAGGATGCGCCACATAGGTTGATTCTTGTCGTAATCATCTTTGAACTGTTGTAACGCTGTGAGTAGCGTATTCCAGCGACCTTTGGTAATGCCGATGGTGAACATGATGAAGAAAGAATACAGACCGGCTTTTTCAACAATCACACCGTGTTCAGCAAGGTATTTGGTCACGATAGAGGCGGGAATACCCGTCTCGCCGAAATGACCATCAAGAGACAGACCCGGGGTGATGATGGTTGCTTTGATAGGATCCAGCATGTTGAAGCCGGATTCAATTTTTCCAAATCCATGCCACGGATCTTTGCCATTGATCATCCAGTCCGCTGGCGAGCCTATGCCTTCTTCCGAAAGAGTATCAGGCCCCCAGACCTGGAACCACCAATCCTTACCCCATTCCTTATCAATTTTCCTCATCGCACGACGGAAATCGAGCGCTTCCAAAATACTTTCTTCGACTAATGCAGTGCCACCCGGAGGCTCCATCATGGCAGCTGCTATGTCGCATGACGCAATGATGGCGTACTGAGGAGAGGTAGAGATATGCATCAGGTAAGCTTCATTGAAGCTATCCCTATCGAGTTGCACCGTTTCTGATTCTTGTACCAAAATCTGCGATGCCTGCGACAAGCCTGCCAATAATTTATGGGTTGATTGGGTAGAGAAGATCAGTGATTTTTTTGCACGCGGTCTGTCTTTGCCTATCGCGTGCATATTTTTATAGAAGTCATGAAAACTAGCGTGGGGCAGCCAGGCTTCATCGAAATGTAAGGTATTAATTTCACCATCAAGCATGTTCTTAATAGTTTCAACGTTATAGATCACACCATCGTAAGTCGATTGTGTGATGGTGAGTATGCGCGGCTTTTTATTTTTTGCTTCACGAGCAAAGGGATTAGCCTCGATCTTCTTCATGATGTTTTCCATCTTGAATTCTTCGATCGGTATCGGCCCTATGATGCCCAAGTGATTACGGGTCGGCATCAAAAACACAGGAATCGCACCACACATGATGATGGAGTGCAGCACTGATTTATGACAATTACGATCAACGACAACAATGTCACCCGGCGCTACCGTGGAATGCCAGACCATCTTGTTCGAGGTCGAGGTTCCGTTGGTCACGAAATAGCAGTGATCAGCATTAAAAATACGCGCCGCATTGCGCTCCGAAGCTGCGACTGGTCCGGTATGGTCTAGTAATTGTCCAAGTTCTTCGACGGCATTACACACGTCAGCACGCAACATGTTTTCACCAAAAAATTGGTGAAACATTTGACCAATCGGAGACTTTAAAAATGCTACGCCACCGGAGTGACCAGGGCAGTGCCATGA
>JAULVH010000345.1:0-5299 GCA_032111105.1 Burkholderiaceae bacterium
TGGCGGCTGGGGCCGGCGCCAGCCCGCGAGTAGCAGCGATGGACTGACTCCATGGCTTGTTCGGTAATACTCATCCAGCTCGGACGCAATTCTGGAGGTATGAAATCATGCGCTAGCAACCAGGCTCTGGGACGCTCACCAAAGCTTACGGCGTCTAAGCTGTTACGGTGTAAATAACCTTTTCTGGCTCCGGTTGCATGTATGCGGCCCATAAACCGACCTATCCATTCGAGTCGGCCAGGCTGATCCAGCTCCGGTGTACGTCCACCTTGCCGCTCAAATACAGCAAAGCGATAGCCCGCGTGATGATGCAAGGTTGCACCGTTTAACTCCATCGGTGGCACCACAGGTATTTCATCGGCCACTAATTCAGCACAAAACTGATGCTCTTCAATGATCGCTTCATCACTCCAGCGCCCCGGCCGGTAAAACTTCACAATAACCGGTGGCCCCTGATCCAGACCGACTTGATACACACGGTTTTCATAGCTGTTTAAGGCGAGTAATCGGCCATCACCCTGCAGGCCCAAAGTATCAAGCGCATCGAGCACGTTATCAGGGCCAAGTCCTGCAAACGTATATTCTGGAATTGAATTCATGCGCACGATTGTAGTCTGAATAGTATCAATTCGATGATGAGCACATCGCAAGCGCGCCAAACGGTTACACTATTCCTTCTTACTTTTTTAGAGATTTTCATGCCCACCGATCAGTTATTGTCAGAACAAGAGTTCGATGAGCTTGACCGCTTTCTGTTATCAGAACGATGCAGTGACGAAGCCATGACCATGGATGCTCTGCATGGCTACCTAACCTCTATCGCTATCGGCCCTGACACCATACGTCCGGCTGAATGGCTGCCGCGGGTCTGGGGTCCCGAGCCAGAAGATGCTCCCAAATTTCGTAACCCGGAGCAGGCAAAACAAATTGAGCAATTGATACTTCGAACATTAGAAGACATACGGTTAACATTTGAAGTGGCGCCCAATGACTTTGAACCACTGTTTTGTGAACACCAATGGAAAGGCCAAACTGTGCTTGATGCAGAAGCCTGGGCCTGGGGATTTGTAGAAGGTATGTCACTGCGCGATGAGACGTGGGATTTACTACTGCAATCGCCACAGGGTGAATTACTGCGGGCCATACATTTGTTAGGCGCCGAAGAAATCGAAGAAGACGAAGTCGCCCAGATAGACGACCCCGTTAAATGTCACAAACTCGCGGTTGAGATCGAAGCCTCTATCCCGCAAATATACCGATTCTGGCTACAACGAAGAAAAGCTAATTCGCATTAATATACCCAAACAACGCGCCCTGTTTCAGGGCGCTAAATCAAACACCAGTACTTCAGCGTGTTGACCCTGAGTGATATTAATTTCGTGTTCTTTTTCTATCAGTAGCGCATCACCGGTTGTCAGTTTTTGTCCATTGACTACCAACTCACCCATAATCAAGTGAACATAGGCTTTACGCTTGGGATCAAGCGCTAACAGCGTTTGCTGATCTCCATCGAATAAACCGGCATAAAGTTTTGCATCGGCATGTATTAAAACAGCATCTCCCACGCCATCAGGCGAAGCAATCAGTTTTAGATTGCCCTCTTTTGCTGTCTTGGGAACTGTCTTTTGTTCATAGCTAGGCGGAATATTCTCAACATTCGGCTGTATCCATATTTGTAAAAAATGGGTGGTTTGATCCTGGGCGTGATTAAACTCACTATGCATAACCCCTGTACCCGCACTCATTCTTTGTACATCGCCGGGCGGTATGCTTTTTACATTACCCATACTGTCCTGATGCGCTAACTCGCCGGATAGTACGTAGCTAATGATCTCCATATTTTGGTGACCATGTTTTCCAAATCCCTTACCCGCAGCTACTCTGTCTTCATTAATGACTAACAGATTGCCCCATCCCGTATATTGCGGGTCGTAATAACTCGCAAATGAAAACGAGTGATAGCTCTTAAGCCAGCCATGATTGGCAATTCCACGGTCGTCAGATTTTCTAAGTTTTAACATAGTAGTATCGCCATCAATAAAATGAATTTTTTACACGCCTAAACACAGGCTACAAACGAACTACACACGAACTACAAACACACTACACAGAAATAAAATGCTGACGGTAGTAGCGCAGCTCTTCTACTGATTCGCGTATATCTGCTAGTGCTGTATGCAACTGATGTTTTTTGAAACCCGCTATTAATTCTGGTTTCCAACGTCTGCACAATTCTTTGAGCGTGGACACATCAATATTTCGATAATGAAAAAAAGTTTCCAATGTCGGCATGTGGCGCGCCATAAAGCGGCGATCCTGACATATCGAATTGCCGCACATGGGCGACTTACCCGCGGGGACATAGGCTCGCAAAAACTCTATCATCCGGGCCGACGCCTCTTCCTCGGTGGTGGTGGATGCCTTGACCCTGTCGATCAGCCCAGAACGGCCATGGGTTCCTTTGTTCCAGGCATCCATGCCATCTAAAATCTGATCTGACTGATGAATAGTAAAAACCGGCCCCTCAGCTAACACATTGAGTTCTGCATCCGTAACTATGGCAGCGAGCTCTATAACCCTATCCTGATCAGGATTGAGACCCGTCATTTCCATATCGATCCAAACCAGATTCATTTCATTTGGCCTGAGGGGCAGTGAGGGGCTTACTGACCCCTGATCGACTTCTGGTGCTTGTGACATAATCTGCTTTCTGGTTGGTTTAATCCGCATTTAACAATAGTTACTATTTTCTCACATGGATCCACAAAACTTTTCCTTGCTATTTGCCGCCTTGGTCGTGGCCACTCTGGTATTAAAAATGTGGCTGGCATCCCGGCACATACGCTATGTCGCTCAGCATCGCGCCACGGTACCCGAGCAATTTGAGCAAAAAATTCCACTCGCAGCTCATCAAAAGGCGGCAGATTACACCATCGCCAAGACCCAGCTAAAGTTAATACTGTTGGTGGTGAACGCGGCGGTACTGATAGCCTTTACGCTGCTGGGCGGCCTGCAATGGATATCACAGGCCTTAATTCAATTCACCGGCCCGGGAATGCTGTATCAAATCGGGCTTATCGCTGCAGTTGCGATTATTTCTGAAATCATTGACCTGCCGCTGGACTACTACAAACAATTCTATCTGGAAGAAAAATTCGGCTTTAATAAAATGACGCCCGGTTTATTTTTCTCAGACATGATTAAGCACAGTCTGATAGGCGCTCTGATTGGTATACCTCTTATTTGGGTCACCCTCACCGTCATGGATCAAGCAGGTTCTTTGTGGTGGCTGTATGCCTGGCTAATTTGGTGTGGCTTCCAGATACTAATGCTGGGCTTGTACCAAAACCTGATTGCACCTCTGTTTAACAAATTCACACCGCTTGAAGATGAAAGCCTAAAAAATCGTATTGAAGGCTTAATGCAGCGTGTAGGTTTTGCCAGCAAAGGCTTGTTTGTCATGGATGGTTCGCGCCGCAGCGCGCATGGCAATGCTTATTTCTCGGGCTTTGGTTCGGCCAAACGTATAGTATTTTTCGACACCCTGCTTTCGCGACTCGCGCCGAGTGAAATCGAAGCAGTGCTTGCTCATGAACTGGGCCATTTCAAACTTAATCATGTGATTAAGCGCATAGGCATTATGTTTCTTATTTCGCTGGGATTTTTAGCTCTGCTGGGTTACTTGAAAAACCAACCATGGTTTTATCTGGGCTTGGGTGTCATGCCCATGATGGATGCAAGTAATGATGCGATGGCACTTGTTTTATTTATGTTTGTACTGCCTGTATTTACCTTTTTATTCTCACCTGTGCTGTCGTTAACGTCACGCCAAAAAGAATTTGAAGCTGATGCATTTGCTGCCAAACATAGCAATTCACAAGACCTGATTTCGGCGTTAGTAAAGCTATATGAAGACAATGCGTCTACGCTAACGCCCGATCCGCTACATTCAGCATTTTATGATTCTCACCCCCCAGCCAGCGCGCGTATACAACGCCTGTTAGCGATTTAATCAGCGCATGACACGAAACGACCTGCTCCAGCAATCCTGCCGTCATCTGGAGCAGGCCGCCACACCAGATCGTGTTACGCACGCCCTGACGATTTTGTCGGACTGGGTCGTGGAAAACGATCATCTGGTGCGCTCATTTCGGTTTGCTGATTATCACCAGACCTTAGCGTTTGTGAATGCCATTGCTACCCTGATTCATCAGCAAGACCACCACCCAGAACTGGTCGTGGGCTATAACCGCTGCACGGTACGCTACAACACGCATTCCGTTAACAATGGCAAAGGTGGCCTGTCAGAAAATGATTTCATCTGCGCCGCCAAAATAGACGATGTTTATGATCATCACTTTTCCTGATTTATGATAGAACTTGATGGTCTGATCGTCGCTGCACATGGCAGACACTATCTGGCACAGTCCGCTGACAAACTCTACCTGTGTGTGACGCGCGGGAAAAAAAATGACGTAGCCACTGGCGACCGCGTGCGTTTCAAGCAAACCTCCCCCGATCAGGGCGTGATAGAAAAAATTCTTCCTCGTAAGACCTTGCTCTACCGTTCAGATCAGTACAAATCCAAACTGCTCGCTGCGAATGTGAGTCAACTATTGATCGTTGTCGCCACCGAACCGGGATTTAGCGACGATCTGATTTCACGCTCGCTGGTAGCCGCTAACGCCACAGGTATTGCAGCGCACTTGCTGTTAAATAAAATCGATCTCGAAGCACGCTTACCCGCTGCACGTGAACGCCTAAAGCTCTACGCGGGTCTGGGCTATGCGGTGCATGAGCTCAGCGCACGGCAAAATCCTGAAGAGACCCGGGCCACACTAATGCCTCTGCTTACCGGACAAACTACCGTACTTATAGGTCAGTCAGGTATGGGGAAATCATCACTGGTTAATTTGCTGGTGCCCGATGCCGACATGGCGGTAACTGAAATTTCGCAACGATTAGACAGCGGCAAACACACAACCACATTTACTCGTTTGCTGGAATTGGACGACAACAGCAGCGTCATCGATTCCCCGGGATTTCAGGAATTTGGGCTGTATCATTTGACCGAAGGCATGCTGGAACGCGCTTTCCCGGAATTCGAGCCGCATTTGGGGCTTTGCCGCTTTTATAACTGTCACCACATCAATGAGCCTGATTGTTCAGTGCTAGCTGCCGTAAAAGCGGGCCAAATCGACCCTGCCCGGCATGATCTCTATAAGCAGTTGTTGCACGAAGCATCACAGAAACTGCATTAACTCGCCCGGTAGGGCTGCCCAGAAACGATCAAAGCCCT
>JAULVH010000346.1:0-2518 GCA_032111105.1 Burkholderiaceae bacterium
TCCACTGCGCCGCACCAGCATAGACTGGCGGTAGGTATTGATCTTGGTACCACCAACTCACTCGTGGCAACCGTACGTCACGGTATTCCAGAAGTACTGGACGACGATGAAGGGCATTCCTTAATGCCTTCTATCGTGCACTACTTAAAAAATGGTCATGCCACCATAGGCCACAAAGCCCAGGCAGCGCAAACCACCGATCCTAAAAATACGATAGTGTCAGTCAAACGCTTCATGGGACGCGGCTTGAAAGACATCGCGTATGTAGAAAATCTTCCCTATGATTTTGTTGATGCGCCCGGCATGCTGCAACTTAAAACAGTTGCTGGCATCAAGAGCCCGGTGGAAGTGTCCGCTGAAATTTTAGCGACCTTGCGTCAGCGTGCTGAAGATGCATTGGGTGACGAACTGGTTGGTGCAGTCATTACAGTGCCTGCGTATTTTGATGATGCGCAGCGTCAGGCAACAAAAGATGCTGCACGCCTGGCAGGCTTAAATGTATTGCGCTTATTAAATGAGCCTACAGCGGCCGCTATTGCGTATGGGTTGGATAATGCCTCCGAAGGCATTTATGCCGTGTATGACTTAGGTGGCGGCACGTTTGATATCTCGATACTTAAATTATCCAAAGGTGTGTTTGAAGTATTAGCCACCGGTGGGGACTCGGCATTGGGTGGCGATGATTTTGATCACCGGCTTTTTTGTTGGATCATAGAGCAAGCTCATCTTGCGCCTTTATCAGATGAAGACACCCGTATTTTGATGGTCAAGTCGCGTGAGGCGAAAGAGCTACTTTCGACTCACTCTGAGACGCATATCGATGCAGTGCTAAATTCTGGTGAAGAAGTCAGGCTAACTATCACCGACACCGAATTCGCGGCTATCACTCAACATCTCGTCAGTAAAACTATTACACCCTGTCGTAAGGCGGTGCGTGATGCACAACTCAACATCGACGATATAGACGGTGTGGTGTTGGTGGGTGGTTCAACGCGCATGCCGCACGTCCGCAAGGCTGTGGCTGATTATTTCAAGACTCTGCCATTGGCCAATATTGATCCCGACAAAGTAGTGGCCTTGGGTGCGGCAATACAAGCGAACCTGCTCGCAGGCAACCGCGCTTCCGGCGATGATTGGTTATTATTGGACGTTATTCCCTTGTCGCTGGGTATAGAGACCATGGGTGGCTTGGTAGAAAAAGTTATACCGCGTAATTCAACCATACCGTGTGCACGCGCCCAGGAATTTACGACCTTTAAAGATGGTCAAACAGCGATGGCTGTACACGTTATTCAGGGTGAGCGCGAATTAGTATCCGACTGCCGATCGCTGGCACGTTTTGAATTGCGTGGCATACCTCCCATGGTGGCAGGTGCTGCGCGTATACGCGTGACCTATCAGGTGGATGCGGATGGTTTGTTATCGGTATCAGCGCGTGAGGCGCATTCAGGAGTCGAAGCATCGATAGTAGTGAAGCCGTCCTACGGTTTGGCTGATGACGATATTTCACGCATGCTGCAAGATTCTTTTTCATCTGCTGAAGGCGACATGAAATTACGCGCCCTGCGTGAAGAACAGGTCGAAGCTGAGCGTATCGTGTTGGCAACCTCAGCAGCGCTGGATCAGGATGCTGAGCTACTTTCGCCGACAGAAAAAAATGACATTGAGAATTTGATTGTGAGTCTGCGTGAAAGTGCGAAAAGCGATGATCACCACGCCATTAAAGCAGCGATAGAACAGTTAGCTAATGCTACTGAAGATTTTGCTGCCCGCCGTATGGATCGCAGTGTGCGAGTTGCTCTCAAAGGTAAAAAGCTGGATGAAATAGCTTAATAAATTGTTTATTAAAATTGTTTATTGAAATTGTTTATTGAAATAAGCATAACCGCTTAGTAAGTACTGATTAATAAAAACGAGACCAGAATTGAGTAAGGGGTCAGGCCAACCCCGTTATTCACTTGATCCCGCGTTGCTTAGCTGCGCTGGCTCGCCATAAAATTTACAATAAATCAGCATTTCACTGATAAAAAATTAAAGGGATAGCGTGCCTCAACTTGTCGTACTGCCTCATGAAATTTTATGCCCAGATGGCGCGGTTTTTGATGTGCCTACGGGTACTTCTGTATGCGATGCGTTGCTTGAGCACGATATCGAGATTGAACATGCCTGCGAAAAATCCTGTGCTTGTACCACTTGCCATGTGGTGATACGCGAAGGTTTTAAGTCACTCAACGAAGCAGAAGAAAAAGAAGAAGACCTGCTTGACATGGCATGGGGTCTGGAAGCTACCTCACGTTTATCATGTCAAGCAGTTGTCGGTAGTGAAGATCTCGTTATTGAAATACCCAAATACACCATTAACCACGCCCGCGAAAATCACTGATCTGGTGCAGCGGGCGCACAAAAGTGGCATTGAGTCGTCGATGAAAACGCTCCACCATACCATTTGATTGGCTTGAAAGGCTGTGGTGGTGACGTGGGAAATGTTGAGAAAGGAAAACAAATGCGAGACCAAATG
>JAULVH010000347.1:0-3563 GCA_032111105.1 Burkholderiaceae bacterium
TTGCATCATCAATCCTCTCGTGCTGACGCCAATTTTGTTCCATTGAATTGCGCTGCGATTCCCAAAGATTTAATGGAAAGCGAGCTCTTCGGGCATCGTAAAGGCGCTTTTACTGGTGCGCTAGCTGACCGTGTAGGCCGTTTTGAACTGGCCCATGGCGGTACACTTTTCCTCGATGAAATCGGCGATCTTTCACTCGATATGCAGGTCAAGCTGCTACGCGTTTTACAAGAGCGCATGGTGGACCCAGTGGGCTCGTCCCGTGCCGTCGAAGTGGATGTGAGAGTCATCGCTGCTACTCACCGCGATTTGGAACTTGAAATTACCGAAGGTCGCTTTCGCGAAGATTTATATTACCGATTAAATGTCCTGCCTGTGACGACCCCACCGCTGCGTGATCGCGGGGAAGACATCGCTATGCTCTTGAAGCATTACGCAGAAAAATTCGCACACAAAAGTACCCCTGTTAGTTTCTCGCCTGAGTTTCAAGATGCGCTGAAATCCTATGAATGGCCAGGTAATGTGCGTGAACTATCCAATCTGGTACATCGTTTCTCTACGCTGTTTGCAGGCCAGCACTTAACGCTCGCGGGTATACCGGTTTCTATGCTGCCTAAGGGTCTGCAGAAGCTACAGTTAGAACGCGCAGGCGAAGAGCCTACGCTGCCATCAGCCGATGTGTTGCAGATGTTTGCTTTGGAAGAGCCTGGCACAGTACCGTTTCCTATACCGGCAGATGACGAGCGCAATCATGTGGAAGACATTATCATGCTGGCCCAAGGTGGTCCTGTGCTACCCCCTGAAGGCTTATCGCTAAAAGAAAAAATGGCGCAGATAGAAAGAGCATTCATAGAACAAGCCTTGGATCGCTCGTCTGGTAACGTCTCAAAGACTGCTCGTCTGTTGAATTTGCAGCGCACCACCCTGATAGAAAAAATCGATAAATACCGACTACGTTCTGCGTAAAAAAAAATGTCTAAGCGCCAAATACAAAGCGGAAGTGTGATCGGTGTCGTTGGCACCTTGATCTTAATTGCCCTTGCAACCGGCGGCAATTTTTTACAGTTCATCGATCTTCCCGCAATACTTATAGTGTTTGGCGGTACTTTTTTATGCGTTTTGGCCAAGAGTACGCTACCCGAATTTAGAAGTGCGTTTGATACGGCACTCGAAGCCGTATCTCATTCGCCAACACGCCTATCTGATCTGATTGATGAAATGATCGAGGTTGGTCGTGTAGCGCGTTACAACGATCGCTGGATGGTGTTGCTGGAGGATCGCGAATACAACGACCGCTTTATTGCTAAAGCAGTTCGTTTGTGGGTTGATGGTCTTGAACCTGTTCTCATGAAAGATGCGTTACTGCGTGAGCTAGCCGAAGAAAAATCGCGCTTTGATAATGCCCGTGATTTTTTTGCCTATGCCCAAGAATTAGCACCGTCCATGGGCATGATAGGAACGCTGCTAGGACTGGTGCTCATGATGGGCAATATGTCCGATCCGCGTGCGATTGGCCCGGGTATGGCCGTGGCTTTATTAACGACCTTGTATGGCGCTATATTGGCCAACGTGGTGTTAGGCCCTATGGTGCAAAAAATCATGGGGCATAGCAAGCGTGTTAAAAATAACTACGAACTAGTGATTGCAGGGATGATGTTTTTGCAAAAGGGTGGTGATCCGCGCATGCTACCGGATCTCTTGCTAGGAAATCTCAAGCAAGAAATCGATCCTGAACCCGAGCCAGAAGCCCTGCCGGTTTCCGATTTCGAACCCGAATTACCGCCTGCGGAACTGCCTCCAGCTGAGACGGACAAAAAGTCCTGAGTCTGATGACTACCGACACAGACGTAGCTACGTTAGAGAAGCCTGAACATCAGTCGATGTTCGCGGCCTCTTCTTTGTATGATGATCATGATCACATGGAGCACCCACGCCACCCTTGGCCCACGTGGATAGTTACGTTTGCCGACATGGTCATGTTGTTGTTGGCCTTCTTTGTGTTGCTACTTTCTTTTTCTGATCTGGATCCCACACGTTTTCGTGATGTCAGCGGTTCACTGCAAAAATCCTTGGGCAGTGACAAAGCGCCGCCTACAGTAATCGCGCCACCTACTGATACTCAACTGGCAGCGGGTGGTCCATCTACTGCCGGCGGCCCTGCGACAGAAGCGGGGCCTTTTTCTGAACAACTCGCTAAAGACCTCGGCAAGTTGCAAAAAGAACTCTCCACCGATTTGGTGGGTAATAAGATTCAACTCCGAACTGAAAACGGTCGACTGGTTTTGCAGTTACCCGAGCGCGGTAAAGGCGTGATGCCTCAAGAGTTAATCGATCTGTTTGGCCGTATCGCCGATGCGCAATCTCAAGTTGAATCCGTTGTTGAAGTGCGTGAAGGTGTCGAGACCGGTGAGCGGATTGCAGAAACGGCACGTCAGATTGAGAAATTACGTGAAGCCTTGAAGAGTGAGATTACTAAAGGTCAGGCTCAAGTCGAACGTGATGGCGAGCGCATCGTTATTCGCTTGGTAGTGCAGGGTAGTTTTTATTCTGGTAGCGCCGACTTGGCCACCGAGTTTATGCCTGTGTTGAAAAAAATTGGTAAGACAATTACCGCTGCAGGTGGGCGCATTATCATTGAAGGTCATACCGACGATGTACCTCTGTCTGGGCATAACCGCTATCGTTCTAACTGGGATTTATCAGGTGCGCGCGCTGGAGCAGTAGCAGACTATCTCAGTGAAAATGCTGGGGTTCCGCGTGAACGGTTGATGGTTAGGGGTATGGCTGACACCAAGCCAGTCGCCGCCAACGATAGCCGTGAAGGCCGCGCCAAGAACCGTCGCATCGAAATTTTGGTCGATGCATTTGGTAGTTGAGTTACTAAGTAAAAGCCGTACTCTTAAGCGACATTCCATAAGCAGCTAACGCTGCGCCAAATTCTTCTGTGCGATCTGTATGTGTGGTCACATAGTTTCTGCAGCAAATCTCAAACAAAATCATAAATTCTTTTTTGTGTAAAACACGAAAAAAAACTTCGAAAAATTTCATAATTTTCTAGTTATAAAATATTGAGGATACATGCCGTTGATCTACCATCCGCCCTTATATTTATTTACAACACATGAGGATATAAAAAAAATTATTAAAGTAAGAGATAAAAAATTAGTGAATAACTTAAATAGTTTTTGCTTCATTTCAAATTCTTACTTTAGTGAATTCAATTGCGAAGCGAAAATTTGAATTTTCTTGTTCGTCATATGAGCTATTTAATTTGCCGCCAACCATTGCGTGAATGGTGCGCCACTCCTTCATTTATTTGTATGTCCAATATTTCCCAGTGAAGTGATAGTTTTTACTGGTCATACAAATCCATAAGTATTTTTGTTTTTTTTTTGAATGCCGTTTGAAAAGCTTCATCACTCAGATCTTCAGGTTTATCAGGTGAATAATCACCGTTGGGTCTACCACCGCACGCGACCCAATCGGCTCGCCAGCTATCGACGGTCATGCCGGGCTTTTCCCAATACTCACCCAAACCTTTAGGATGCATCAGACGTTCGTAG
>JAULVH010000348.1:0-5957 GCA_032111105.1 Burkholderiaceae bacterium
TGGCCACCGGGCCGTGAAGGGAGTCTGGAAGTATTGGCGGCGCTGAACCGCACAGACTGCGGCTCAAGGCCACGCCCAGCAGGAAATCGACGGGGAACAGCTCGCTGACCGTATGCATCAGGCTGGACTAACACTGCACCAGATGCGTATTTGTGAGCCTTTTGGCGACGAATCCCGCAAAGGTTTATGGCTGTATCAAGTAATTGAGCCTGCAATCTGGGCCAGGTTAGTGCTTCGTGTTAATGGATCACCTGGTTTTTAATGCAGCCTTTTGCTGTTGAGTAAAGGATGTATCAGGAATAGGTTTTAATGGATTGCCAAATATCCAGGTACCTACTAGCAGTGATAGCCCTATGATGCCAGCGCAAGCGAGCGCACCGATTCCGATTACATGGTTCAAAGGCAATTCTTCCGTTTCGTCTTCCATAAATTTCATACGTCTCTCCAGTTGATAGACCTACACAAGCAAACGAAAGCTTTAGTATTTTGCTCTCGAGATTTCTTGCTAGCCTTATACAAGATAGAAGCGATTGATTACGAATAAAGCTATCGTAGCTATGACCTAGATCAAACGAAATGGTCTGCTCTAGGAAAATCCCTACGTAAGTACTTTCTCAGTCGAAACTTCGCTGGACGTTTCCGTTGTACTTGGGGCTGACACTTCGCTAGAGCTTGTTGATGAACTTACTGATGTGCTTGCGGTTGAAACTACGACGGTCGTCTCTTCCAAGTCAGGAATGATGTTGTCGCTGGCACTAGCCTCGTTTTCATTAACGATCACTAAATCAGTTGTGGTTTCTGTCTGTTTTACCCAGCCTTCACCTTTCATCAGGTCATAGACCAGATCACGATTTTGTGCAAAAAATCCATAAATGCCTTGGGCCAGCATACTTGCATTAACTGCACCCATGCCGCCTTGTACGAGTTTGGCATAAACAGCATTTCTGCAGACACTTAGAAAAAATCTAATCGCAGTTTTTTTACTGATCTTGATTAATTCTGGTTTTTTAGATCCTTTGCCAGGGCGTATGCTGGAGGCTTCTGGCTTGGCTACCCCCCAGCCATTTTGATGGCATACGTATACGGCACCGGCATTGCATGCGCCACGCACACCGTTAGCGATAGCTCCAATCAGTAGTGGCAGTATCAATTCTTCAAATTGATGTGATTCGTGCTCAGGTTGCATTTTTCCACTGACCCATCCATTGAGAAAAACACTGGCTGCCAGATACGGTAATAGACCGGCGATTGATACATAAACTTTTCCATTGAAATTTAAAGCATGTCGATCAACTGAAGGCCCCCAACGCTCTAGTGACGACTTGAAGGACTCAACTATTGTCGCTTCTAAAACCACACCAAGATTTTTTGGTGCAAGGTTAACGGAAGAGCTGAGATAAGTATCCTTAGACGTAATAGCGCTAACCGTGGCCGCCGTACTGATTAGAAATATCGTAGCTTTGCTAGCATCGATGGCTATGTCATCGCTAGGTCGTTTTGTACAAAACTTAGCAAGCGAAACGGTAATAGCCAAAGCAGAGCCGACAGCTAAAGCAGCGACCGGCTGATACGTACCTACCGAAGCAATCGCAGCCCCGGCTGCGGCACCCAAAAAGGTGCAGGCTACAACACCACAGTATTGCAGCGTGTTGCCGCTTCCAATTTGAGCAGCCGCTAGTCGTTGGGCTTGCAAACCGCCAAAGACAGCGCCTAGGCCGCCCGCAATGACTTTGCAGGGAACACTAGCAGAGGCGACGTAGGCTGCTGCGTTAAAAATACCCAAGCCTACCGCGCGTCCAACTACCTGGCCCAGCATATCCCGACCCATATGAGCCAGCATAGTCTTTTTGATCGACAGAGTGGGTGGTTTTACTGTGGGGGTAATTGGCTGCGAAGTGGGTTCATAGGTAGGGTATTGCATACCCATCGCATCGGGTCCGAGGTTGTCAATCATGATTGCAACTCACTTACTTCTTCCAGCAGAAAAAATGTCGATCGCCATTCAATTGCTTGAGCAGTAGCCTGCTGCAGACTTATCCAAAATTGTTCCGCACTGGAAAAAGCTAATTCATACCCATAAACGGCCGAACCACTTTCCGGGTCGATGGCGAGATGTTCACCGTGATTGTGCGTGATGAGTAAATTAAGTTCGAGTAAGCGACGGTAAATAGTCGTGAACTGTAAGGGATCAGGTTGTCCTAGCTGTACATAAATTGCGAGACTGTTTTCGGTATTGCCTGGAAGTATAGTTATTGGAATAGTTTGGATACTCAGCGTGCCGGTTTGAAGAATAAGATCAACTGAATCATGTATGCCTGCAATAATGCATAAATCGTTAATTAGGGTGCGTTGTCTCGGTTTCCACATAATGCAGTTCCTCTCACATTTGAATTAGGAAATTCAGTGAGGTAGGTAACTGCAATGACAAAATAATTCCGTGATAACTAATAATTTTTTTGATTATCAGGTAATGAAAATGTCATAAAGCAGTGGTAATAAAATACGACAGACATAAAAAATCCCCGTTGGAATAACGGGGATTTTTAGTGAGAGTGTAATTTGACAGATTAGTCTTCTCGCCGCAAATGAGGAAATAAAATTACATCACGAATATTCGGTGAGTCTGTAATTAACATCATTAGGCGGTCTATACCGATGCCGCAACCGCCTGCTGGTGGCATGCCGTACTCCAAAGCGCGTATATAGTCGGCGTCGTAATACATCGCCTCATCATCGCCTGCTTTTTTAGCATCCACTTGCGCTTGAAAGCGAGCCGCCTGATCTTCTGCATCATTCAACTCAGAAAAACCATTGGCAATTTCGCGACCCGTAATAAACAGCTCAAAGCGCTCGGTAATACCAGCGACCGTATCGGATGCGCGCGCCAACGGTGAGACTTCAACCGGATAATCAATGATGTACGTAGGCTCCCACAGATGCGATTCAGCTGTTTCTTCAAAGAGCGATAGCTGCAATGCGCCGAGACCAGAAATAACATGCGGCTTAACGTCGAATTTTTGTTTGAGTTCTTTTTTCAAAAACTCAGCATCGGTCAACTGCTCATGGGTGTATTGCGGAGCAAACTTGTTAATGGCCTCGACTATCGTCATACGGTGAAACGGTTTAGTTAAATCCAAATCGCGACCCTGATAGGTGAGGGCGGCCGTTCCATGCGCATCAATAGCTGCTTGACGAATCAGTGCTTCAGTAAAATCCATCAGCCACTTGTAATCAACGTAGGCGGCATAAAATTCCATCATCGTAAATTCAGGATTGTGACGAGGTGAGACACCTTCGTTACGGAAATTACGATTAACTTCAAATACGCGATCAAATCCGCCCACCACCAAACGCTTTAAGTACAGCTCAGGTGCGATGCGCAGATACATTTCCATATCCAAGGCGTTGTGGTGCGTTATAAACGGCTTGGCCGCTGCACCGCCAGGTATGACATGCAGCATCGGTGTTTCAACTTCCATGAACTCATGGCTATCCATGAATCGACGAATAGACGATACAGCAGCAGTGCGTGCTTTTAATGTACGGCGGGTTTCTTCGCTGGTGATTAAGTCAACATAGCGTTGCCGATATTTGGTTTCCTGATCCGACAGGCCATGAAACTTATCTGGCAGAGGGCGCAATGATTTAGTGAGCAAGCGCAGTTTGCTTACCTTGATGGATAGCTCGCCCGTTTTGGTTTTAAACAGCGTGCCTTCAGCACCCAGAATATCGCCTAAATCATAATGCTTGAAGCTTTCGTGATCATCCTCACCGGTTAATTCATTGGTGATGTAGAGCTGAATACGACCATCAGCACGCAGGCCCGAGGCATCCTGAATCGTGGCAAAGGACGCCTTGCCCATGACGCGTTTTAGCATCATGCGACCGGCTACGACCACATGAACGTTTTGGCCTTCTAACGACTCACGTTCGTCTTCGCCATATTTTTCATGCAGATCAGCGGCTTTGTGTTGTGGACGAAAATCATTTGGAAACGCGATACCTTTCCCCCGAATTGCCGCTAATTTTGAGCGTCGTTCAGCAATGATCGTGTTTTCGTCTTTTTCTTCGGGTGCGGCTTGGTTTTTATCGTTCATGGTCGCTGGTCAGGATGCAGTAGTGTTGTTATACGCCTTGCTTAAGAGAGGCAGCGATGAATTCATCCAAATCGCCATCGAGTACTGCTTTGGTGTTACCGGTCTCAAAACTAGTACGTAAATCTTTGATACGGGATTGATCCAGTACATACGAGCGGATCTGATGACCCCAGCCTATGTCAGTTTTCGAATCTTCCAGTTTTTGTTGTTCACTCATGCGCTTGCGAATTTCGAGTTCATACAAGCGCGATTTCAGCATCGCCCAGGCCTCTGCGCGGTTGCGGTGCTGGCTGCGGTCATTTTGGCATTGCACAACAATGCCCGAGGGAGTGTGAGTCAATCGTACAGCCGAATCAGTTTTGTTAATGTGCTGACCACCGGCGCCGGATGCACGATAGGTATCAACACGTACATCAGCAGGGTTGACGTCGATATCCACTGAATCATCGACTTCGGGATAAACGAACAAGCTGGAAAATGACGTATGGCGACCATTCGCTGAATCGAAAGGAGATTTACGCACTAAGCGATGCACGCCAGTTTCGGTACGCAAAAAGCCGTAGGCATAATCGCCATCGACTTTGATGGTAGCGGTCTTGATACCGGCCACCTCGCCATCCGATTGCTCGAGAATTTCTGTTTTAAAGCCTTTGCGTTCGCAGTAGCGCAAATACTGGCGCAGCAGCATTGAGGCCCAGTCTTGTGCTTCAGTACCGCCAGCGCCCGCTTGGATATCGATGAAGCAGCTGTTTTTATCGAGCGGATTGGAGAACATGCGGCGAAATTCCATGCCCTCGACTTGCTTTTGTAACTCGTGGGCATCGGATTCCACAGCAATCAGCGTATCCTCATCGCCTTCTTCGCGCGCCATTTCGAGCAAGTCGCTGGCATCGCGCAGCCCGCTGCCTATCAATGTTAATGAGTCGACAATCGCTTCCAGGGATTTTTTTTCTTTGCCCAAATCTTGAGCCCGCTTGGGTTCATCCCAGACGGTAGGGTCTTCTAGTTCGGCGTTGACTTGTTCCAGCTTCTCTGACTTCAGATCAAAGTCAAAGATACCTCCGAAGTTCTTGCTCTCGTGTAGTCAGATCAGCAAGCAGGGCGGTGAGGGCGTTGAGGCGTTCGGCTTCCATATTCTGCGGGGCTTTCGGTAAAGAGCAGAATTATACCTTTGCACGCAAACCGCATCACAATTAAGGGCCAGCAGAGTCCTATGTCGCCAAATAAATGAGCGCACCTATTGCGAGTACCAATTGAACATAGACTCAAGGGCATGGCGATCCAAGCCAAACCGATCCCGTGGGAAATACTTATCACTTGTTTTGATCTCGTTAATCACACCTATATTTCTGGGCACGTAATTGATTTTTCCTAAGGTGAAGAATGCCATTGACTAGCATCCCGCAGATATCTTACGTATCGCTAGACAGACCACATATGATTTCATGTGAATTCATGACGACTTCAATTGTTTTTTAATTCATCAATTTAAAAAATACTAATGACTAATTACGAGGAAACGGCGCTGGACAAACCCTGAAATTGTTTAATCGTTGCAGCATTATTTTTTTTACTATATTGGATGTCAGCAGTCGACGGCGTGAAGTTGGCATATAGCTTAGGTTGGCCTTTTAATTTCGAGCCAATATAGGCCGTATTAAATTCTTGCATCCTGCCTCGCGATTTATCAAAAAATATAAACGTAGCGAATTGAATTTTTTCCAAATTAGTTCTTTTTCTGTCGGGCTTGGGCACTTTTCCGTTCGACGTGCGAATCTGAAAAGCTAAAAATTTAACTTCGACGTCTAACTGGCCTGTGCGATCTTTTCCGCTTTTACAATTAAATACAGTGCCGCCGCC
>JAULVH010000349.1:0-4563 GCA_032111105.1 Burkholderiaceae bacterium
TAAAAATTTAGGTCTGCTTGAAGTTCAAGACTCTTGTGAAATAAAAATTCCTCAATCTATTTCAAATAAGATTGCGAATTCCACTCCGGATCATCTCGAAGGGAGTATGCGCGCCCTGTTTACTCAGTCCATCATTCTTCAATATCTCTTCGAACTCAATCTTTATATTTCTTCCTCAAAAAGTTTTCTTAAGGGATTGGAAAAAGAGGATGTTAATGTTGCTGCTTTACGTTCTGAACTTTTGCAAATTACTGCAGATATACCTAATCTTGCTGAACTTTCAACAAAATATAACGTCAGCCCAGGAAAGCTAAATCAAGCGTTCATTAAAAAATATGGTCTATCAATTTATTCCTTTTTGTCGAATCAACGATTAGATCAAGCCTATCAAGCGCTACGCGATACGGATATTCCTATGAAAACCCTTGCGCACAAAATTGGCTACTCCCATGTAAATCATTTTATTACTGCCTTTAAGAAAAAATTTGGCGTAACGCCTGGCACGATCCGAAATAAGTCTTAACAGACGATTTAAAGCAGCGCATCAGTGCGCGCCAGAAAGTACGGTGCAGACAGAGCATCTGCTTAGCGGGAGTTTTAGCCTGTGTTTTGAAACGGATATCACAAGGTCAACATACTTCTATTCTTTGCTCAATGGACTGAGTTAGCAGGTCAAAAGGCGGGTGCAGAGCAAAACATTCCCCATATGAAAAGCTAAGTGCGGTCAGGGCTATAATCGGGTTCAGTTATCAAAGCAATCTGGCTACGTCATTTCAATGAAAATTCATTCGGATATCTGCATTATCGGCAATGGCGCGATAGGCAAAGCATGTGCCCTTGCATTGGCGCGCGCAGGTTATGAGGTTGCCCTTTTAGCGCCCGACGCATCAGAAAGATTCCATTTAGCTACTGGTGCGCCAGTGTGGGATCAGCGTGTTTATGCCCTTAATCATGTTGCAAGGCGTTTGCTTACCTCACTAAAAGTGTGGGATGCGATGGATGCTGCACGTATTGCGGCAGTCGACTCGATGGCGGTACATGGCGATGATGAGGCACGACCTGCGCAATTAAGCTTTAATGCCTATGGCGCCCGCGTTGGCGCGTTGGCCTGGATAGTCGAAGACAGCAATCTTAATCGCGCCTTAGACGCTGCTTTGGGCTTTGCTACAGGCGTGAACCACATTAAAGGTCGCGCTACCAAACTTACGCACACGGATCATCATGTGCAAATAGCCCTCGATGATGCCGCTGTGCATACTACCGGCTTAATCATTGGTGCCGATGGGGCTAATTCATGGGTTCGGGCGCAGGCTGATGTGGGCATAGATTACCGCTCGTATGAACAAAATGCGGTAGTGGCGAATTTTTCATGTTCAAGTCCGCATCACGGAGTTGCAAGCCAATGGTTTCTTGGGGCTGATGGCATAGTGGCCTTGCTGCCTTTGCCCAGCCAACAGGTTTCGCTGGTGTGGTCTGCACCCGAGCCGCTAGCGAGTCGATTGCTGGCAGAGTCGCCAGAAAAACTATGCGAGCGCCTCTCAGCGTTGCCTGGCCAAACACTGGGGCTGTTTAATATGCTGCCGCCATCCGTACCCAAAGCATTTCCTTTGCGTTTAATACGTTCGCATTCGCTGGTTGTTAACCGCATAGCCTTAGTGGGTGATGCCGCTCACGTCGTGCATCCGCTGGCAGGGCAGGGCATGAATTTAGGCTTTGCGGATGTTGATGCGTTAGTGACTGTATTAACTGAGGCCAAAGCGAGCGATTGCGGTGATGCCCGTTTACTAAGGCGTTATGCTCGCCTTCGAGCTGAAGATATTCTGCTCATGCAGCTAACCACCGATGGTCTGCACCGGCTTTTTTCTACCGATGTGCTTCCTGTTAAAGCGCTTAGAAATATGGGAATGCGATTAGTCGATAAACTCCCCTTCTTGAAAAACCGCCTGGCAAGACAGGCACTAGGCCACACCCATTCTTCAAATACTAAGGAAATTTTCTGATGAAGTTAATTCAACGTCTAGCAATGAGTTTTCTTTTGGTGGCAACGCTACCTGCACTGGCAGAAACAGTTGAAGAAAAACTAAAAAAAACGCTTACCCAACGCTTAGGTGAAGGCACACAAGTAGAGACAGTCGTCAAAACTCCCTACAACGGCTTGTATGAAGTGAAAGTGGGAAGCGAGATTATTTACTCTGACGCTGAGGGTAAACATGTATTTATTGGCCGGATACTGGAAACAGAAACATCCAAAGATATTACACAGGCGCGTTTGGATGAAATCAATAAAATTAAATTTACTGATCTTCCGCTGGAGTCGGCCATTAAAACTGTCAAAGGTAATGGTAAGCGCGTGATTGCAGTATTTGAAGATCCTAATTGCGGCTACTGCAAACGATTCCGCAAGACGCTGGCTGAGACTAAAGACATCACTATTTATACCTTCATGTACCCGATACTAAGTGACGATTCACGTGCCAAAGTAAAAAATGTATCGTGCTCCGCAGATAAAGCAAAAGCATGGGACGACTGGATGCTCAACGGTAAAACACCTGCGGCAGCAGCAGAGTCATGTAATGCAACGGCATCGACAGAAAAAGTTTTAGAGCTTGGTCGCAAACTTAAAGTCACAGGTACACCCACCATTTTCTTTACTGACGGCTCGCGTGTGCCGGGTGCGATTGATGCCAAGACATTGGAATCACGCCTTGCGTCTGCTAAATAAATATATCAGCTACACATAAAAAAACTCACGAGGATAACTATGTTCAAAGCCATACTGCTCAATAAAAATGAAGACGGAACCACGCGCGCTGAAATAACTCAGCTGGATGAGGCGAGTTTGCCTGCAGATGGTGATGTCACTGTTGCGATCGACTATTCAACTATCAACTACAAAGATGGCTTAGCTATTACAGGCAAGTCGCCAGTCGTGCGCAAGTGGCCTATGGTGCCGGGTATTGATGGCGCTGGCGAAGTGATCGCATCATCGCATGCATCATGGAAGGTTGGGGATCATGTGGTGCTCAATGGTTGGGGTGTGGGCGAGGCGCACATGGGTTGCCTGGCTGAGCGCGCCAAACTCAAAGGTGATTGGTTAATTCCTCTTCCTAAAGGCATGTCGACACGCACTGCAATGTCGATAGGCACAGCGGGCTACACCGCTATGTTGTGTTCTATGGCCTTGGCTGAACAAGGCGTAAAGCCCAGCGATGGTGAAATCTTGGTGACGGGTGCATCAGGCGGAGTAGGTAGCGTAGCCATAGCCATACTTGCTGCACGTGGCTACAAGGTCATTGCTTCTACTGGGAAATTAGCTGAGGCTGATTACCTCAAATCATTGGGTGCCGTAGACGTAATAGATCGTGCTGAACTTTCAGCGCCAGGCAAAGCCATGCAAAAAGAACGTTGGGCTGGCGTGGTGGATTCCGTTGGTTCGCATACCTTGGCTAATGCCGTTGCTCAATGCCGCTACGGCGCTACGGTGGCGGCTTGTGGCTTGGCGCAGGGCATGGATTTTCCTGCGACGGTTGCGCCTTTTATTTTGCGTGGTGTGAAATTAATTGGTGTTGATAGCGTGATGGTGCCGACAGCGCGCCGTATTGCGGCTTGGTCGAATCTGGCGCTAGAAATCAAACCTGATACGCTCGATAAAATCACTCACGAAATCCCACTCGCAGAAGCTTTAGAATGGGCACCAAAAATTCTCGCAGGTGCCGTTAAAGGTCGACTCGTCGTTAATGTGAGGGCGTAATGGCTACTCGTCGCGAGTCTGTGCATTACCGCATCGTTCCTGTTGATCCGGTAATGCATTTGTTTGAAGTCACACTGACTATCAACAAACCCGATAGCGAAGGCCAGTTGTTGTCATTACCTGCGTGGATACCCGGTAGCTACATGGTGCGCGAGTTTGCGCGCAACATCATCAGCATTAGCGCAAGTAGTGAAGGTCGCAAGCATAAGCTTAAAAAATTAGATAAGCACACCTGGCTCGCAGCGCCATGCAAGGGAATATTAGAGGTAACGTATCAAGTTTATGCTTGGGATTTATCTGTGCGCGCGGCACATTTGGATCAGACGCATGGATTTTTTAATGGCACCAGCGTTTTTTTAAAAGCGCATGGCAAAGAAGCATTACCCCACATAGTTGATATTCAAGCGCCCGAAGGCGAAGCATTTACTAGCTGGCGAGTTGCGACTTCATTGCGCGAACTTAAAGCACGCAGACATCGCTTCGGCACTTATATAGCTGACGATTACGATGAATTAATTGATCATCCGGTTGAGATGGGTGAATTCGAATTAATTTCATTTCAAGCCCACGGTGTGCCTCATGAGATGGCCATTACTGGGCAAGTCCCCAAGCTAGATTCCAAACGATTAGCCGCAGACTTAAAAAAAATCTGCGAAGAACAGATTGCGTTATTTGAGCCGGCCAGCAAAGCAGCACCCATGTCGCGCTATGTATTTCTTACCCTCGCCGTGGGTGACGGCTATGGTGGTTTAGAGCACAGAGCATCCACCGCACTTATTTGCGCGCGTAATGATCTTCCTGTGTTGGGCCAG
>JAULVH010000350.1:0-1590 GCA_032111105.1 Burkholderiaceae bacterium
AGATCAAGACTGGCTTGAGTCACGTGGTGTGCACGTGCAGTACCGTGCTTCGCTCGAGCAAGATGAGGCCGCGATGCATGAGTTCAAGCCTGATTTAGTGATTGGCACAACGCCAATTGTGCAAAAAGCCAAAGAAGCAGCAATACCATCGCTGTATTTTACGAACTTAATTTCAGCACGGCCCCTGATGGGCGCTGCTGGAGCTGGCTCGCTGGCACAAGTGATTAATTCTGCGCTGGGTAATCAAGCGCGCTTTGACACTATGCAGGAATTCTTTGAGGGTGTTGGAACAGGTTACTCGTCTGGTGTATGGGATACCTTACCAGTCGATAAACCTGACTTCCGGGCTGAGACACGTCGCCGTAATGAAAAGGCGCAGAAGAAACGCAAAGCAGAGGAGATGGGCTAATGCTAGTACTAGACCACGATCGTGCTGGCGGCTACTGGGGCGCTGTCTATGTATTCACTGCAATCAAAGGCTTGCAAGTGGTAATTGATGGTCCGGTTGGCTGTGAAAACCTTCCCGTCACATCGGTGTTGCATTACACCGATGCCTTGCCACCCCATGAGTTACCTATTGTGGTGACTGGCTTGGCCGAAGAACAATTGGGCCGCGAAGGCACCGAAGAATCAATGAAGCGCGCACATAAAGTGCTGGATCCTGATTTGCCTGCAGTGGTAGTGACAGGCTCAATCGCCGAAATGATTGGTGGCGGCGTTACTCCAGAAGGAACCGGAATTAAACGCTTTTTACCGAGAACCATTGATGAAGATCAGTGGCAGTGCGCTAACCGGGCAATGAACTGGTTATGGACTGAATATGGCTTAAAGAAAATACCAGCACGACCAGAGCGCAAAGCGGGCGAAAAGCCAATGATCAATATCATTGGACCCGCCTATGGCACCTTCAATTTATACAGCGATCTAGCCGAGATTAAGCGCCTGGTGGAAGGCATTGGTGCCCAAATTAATATGGTGTTTCCGCTCAGCAGCCATTTAGCGGATGTGGAGAAGTTGGCCGATTCCGATGTGAATATTTGCATGTACCGCGAATTTGGAAGACTACTCTGTGAGACATTAGAGCGCCCCTATTTACAAGCCCCAATTGGCATGCACTCAACGACCGCATTTTTGCGCAAGCTCGGCGAGTTAACGGGCCTCGATCCAGAGCCATTTATTGCGCAAGAAAAAAATACAACGCTGAAGCCAGTATGGGACTTATGGCGCTCAGTAACCCAAGACTTCTTTGGAACTGCGAGCTTTGCGATTGTCGCTAATGAAACCTATACCCGCGGCGTCAGCCATTTCCTAGAAACCGAAATGGGCCTGCCTTGCAACTTTGCTGTATCTAGGATGCCGGGTCAAAAAACCGACAACAGCGAAATCCGTAATTTAGTGCAAAAGAAAACACCACTCGTTTTATTTGGAAGTTATAACGAGCGGATGTATGCCAGCGAAGTGAATGCCCGTTGCTCCTACATTCCAGCATCGTTTCCAGGTGCAATTATTCGTCGGCATACCGGGACTCCTTATATGGGCTATTCCGGCGCAGCTTATTTAATTCAAGAAGTATGCAATGCGCTGTTTGAT
>JAULVH010000351.1:0-2087 GCA_032111105.1 Burkholderiaceae bacterium
AACAGCAAGCAAATCTTTCGAGCAATTTGATTTTTATTGACCCGCCATTTCAGGAAGAGGGTTTATTAGATCAGGCGCTTATTCAAGCGGGGCGTATTTGTGACGATAGTCCTGGGGGCGGTATCTATGCGGAGTTTCCAGCTTCACGCTCGCGAGAATCGGTCGAAGCCCTTCTCCCAGAGTGGCATTGTGGAAAATACTTAGAGGCAGGGCAGGTAAAAGCTTGTCTATTTCGCTCTAGAAGAGGCTAAACTCTTGCCTGTAGCCGATAAAGCCATAGGAATGTTATGACGATTGCTGTTTATCCTGGAACCTTTGATCCATTTACCCGTGGCCATGAAGATTTAGTGCGTCGCGCCTCTAGTATTTTTAGTGAGGTTATTGTTGGTGTAGCCGACAGCCGTAGCAAGCGCCCATTTTTTACTCTCAATGAGCGGATTGAGATTGCAAAAGAAGTTCTGGGGCATTATCCCAATGTGAAAATTGCTGGATTTTCTGGTCTGTTGAAAGATTTTGCTCGTGAGCACAATGCACGGGTGATTGTTCGTGGTTTGCGAGCAGTGTCTGATTTCGAATACGAATTTCAGATGGCTGGAATGAACCGATATTTATTACCAGATGTGGAGACTCTCTTTTTAACGCCATCTGATCAATACCAATTTATTTCAGGAACGTTTGTTCGTGAAATTGCCATCATGGGTGGCGATGTGAGTAAATTTGTTTTCCCTTCCGTTGAAAAATGGCTTCTCAAAAAGGTTGCCGAAACGAATCAACTCAAAGAGTAGGGTTAGTCGACAAATAATATGGCCTTAATGATTACGGACGAATGCATCAATTGTGATGTGTGTGAGCCAGAATGTCCTAATGATGCTATTTATATGGGTCTTGAGATTTATGAGATTGACCCAAACAAATGTACGGAGTGTGTTGGTCACTACGATGCACCACAGTGTCAGCAAGTTTGTCCAGTTGACTGCATACCCTTAAATCCTGCTTTTAAAGAAAATCAAACGCAGTTGATGGCTAAGTATCAGGCACTAACTGCTGCCAAAAAGGCGCTCGCCAAATAAACTTTAAAAACGGATTTGAATGACTGCGACTAGTGCGTTTTAGAGTGCAAGTCCAGCATAGCTGCCTGAGTATCCCCTTTAAAAAACAAAGGCAGAATTTTTAAACCATCCTCAATGCTGGCATCAATTTGTTTTTGTTCAATTTGCAGCGGTCTTCTTAGAACATAATCAGCCACATCCATCGGGCGTGCACCTTCAGCGGCAAGATCTCTGGGGTGGCCAATACCTAGTCGTAAGCGCCAGTAGTCAGCAGTGCCAAGATGCGCTTGAATGTCTTTTAAGCCGTTATGACCGCCAGTGCCGCCGCCCAATTTGAGCCGTGCCGAACCAGGCTTTAGGTCGAGCTCATCTTGAACTACCAAAACCTGCTCGGGGGTCAGTTTATGAAAACGACATAGCGCGCCTACTGCTTGACCACTGAGGTTCATATAGGTGCTTGGCTTGAGCAAGAAAAGATCTTCACCTTCCCACTTAGTCTTTGCTACTTTGCCATGAAAGCGCTTTTCACTTTCAAAGCGGGTGCTCAATTGTTTAGCGAGGGCGTCCACAAACCAGAAGCCAGCATTGTGCCGATCTTCTTCATGTTCTTCGCCTGGATTGCCAAGGCCAACAATTAATTTAGTCATGATTCTTGCTAAAGGATAAAAGCATTTCTACAAAAAAGAAAACCCGCTTTTAAGCGGGCCTTCTCTGTCGCAAAGATAAAAGAAAAACGATTACGCTTTATCTTTTGGAGCTTCAGCAGCAGGTGCCGCAGCAGCTGCAGGAGCAGCTTCAGTATCAGCAGATTTGACTGCCGGGATACGTGCGTTGGCCAATACTGGATTTTCTTGCTCAACATGCAATACCAAGCTAACACCTTTTGGTAACGCGATGTCTTTTGCATGGATACCATGACCAACTTCAATCTTGCCCAAGTCCACTTCAAGGAACTCTGGCAAGTCAGCTGGTAAGCAAGATACTTCCAATTCAGTTGCGATGTGGCTGATTACAGCGCCTTGCAATTTCACTGCAGCT
>JAULVH010000352.1:0-1508 GCA_032111105.1 Burkholderiaceae bacterium
CCAGACATTACACTGTTTGAGATGCTTTCCGATTTTCAGTGGGTGCTGGTGTCTGCGATCGCGTTATCAGGGTTCATAAAAATCGGACGTCCGTCAGGCGTATTCAACGGTATGAGCACTTCGCGCTGATTGTCATCGGTAAGCAAAGCACACAAGGTGTGATTCGATCGCATAGCACCGTTGAGTTCAACTTCGAGATCGGCAATCACTAATTGCACGCCGGTGAGAATTTGTTTAACTTTCATGTAGATCTCCTGATGAGTTTTTGATGGAGCGCGTCGCTAGAATGATACCTTGTCTTGGCAATCATTCTCATCTATCGAATCACAGGCGCCTGCATGTCCCAACTATAATTCGCCTCGTGTTATTGAAAAAAAATCTACTGCTGCGATGGCCCATTCCCGCGCTGCTCGTTTGGGCAGTCAGTTGGCTGCTGTTTTCATTTTTGCAGCGGGCGGGCTGGGATGTCTGGTTGGCCACCGTTGCTTGCGCTCTTGTGGGGGCGCTGTGTAGCGTACTAGCGAGCACGCCTTGGCGACGACTAGCGATAGCTGCGGGTTTTCCGTTATCGCTGCTGCTCTCGGGCGCGGTGGCCATACCCGGATGGGCCTGGTTAATTGCCTTGGTGCTGATCGCCTTGGTGTATCCCATGAATGCCTGGCGCGATGCGCCTTTGTTTCCCACGCCGTTTGATGCCCTGCGCACTCTCGCACAACACGCGCCATTAACTGACGGTTCCAAAGTGCTGGATGCAGGTTGTGGCCTTGGTCATGGCCTGCGTGCCTTGCGAGCCGCATATCCTCAGGCACGTCTATCAGGCACTGAGTGGAGTTGGCCATTACGTATTCTTACTGGCCTGCTGTGTCCATGGGCTTCGATACGGCAAGGCGATATGTGGAAGGATGACTGGTCGTCGTATGACATGGTGTATTTATTTCAGCGACCCGAGAGCATGCCACGCGCCGTTATCAAAGCCGCCGCTGAAATGAAGCCGGGTGCCTGGCTAGTGAGCCTGGAGTTTCCGGCGCTGGAATTGACGCCCTACGCGAAAGTAGAACAAATAGAAGGTAAGCCAGTGTGGATATATCAGGCGCCACTGGTAGCTGTAAAAGCACTCAACAAATAAAAACGAGACGTTGCGTAACTAACTGATCGCAGCTAACAACAAAGTAATTTGCTTTATCCCGCGTCGCACAGCTGTGATGGCACGCCATACAATTCACAATCAATCAGCGCCTCTTTAAATCTGGTCGGATGTGAACTTACGCAAGGCTCAAACAAACATACCGGCAAAGGTGATGACCGTGCCGCCCATGCCGAGTTTGAAGCGAGATATGCCCGGCAAGTCATGCGTATTCACGCCACCCATATCCAGCGTAGTGATTCCACGTCGACGCAAAATATCAAAGGCGCGCCACAGGATAAGTTTGTGTGCATTCGTTACGCGTCCCGCCTGATCTGACCAGCCTATGTGGTAGGTCGCAACGCGCCCATGTATCAAAAACAGC
>JAULVH010000352.1:1518-8140 GCA_032111105.1 Burkholderiaceae bacterium
TCGTTTGTGATCATGTTCTGCATGCAGTATCAGTGCAGTTTGTTTTGAGGATGTGCCAGCGTGTATGTAGCGCTCGACAAATGCGACAGGTAAACCATGAAACGATTTTTTTGCGCGTTGTGCTTGTTCTTCTTTGAGCAGCCACTGCACATGTTCTGGTGCGACTTCGTCGTTGATGATGGTGAGTCCGGATTTTTCGGATGCACCCAAACGGTTGCGCCAACGTGCATCCATTTCGGCACGTAATTGTTCATCCGGTCGTGTGAGATCTATCAGCAAGGTGGAGTAACCCGTCATCACGCGCAGTAGTCGTGTAACGCTGGCGTCAAGCGGATCCGTGATCTCGGGTGAAAACAGTGCAATTCGCGGGCGAGGCAGCGGCAAGCTGCGTTTGATTTCTTTAAAAATGCTCGCACGTAAATCGGCCGGCAAGGGCTTGAGCCAGAGTGGCCCGCGCGTACACAAAGCGACACTCAATACAAAGCCATAGCGGCGGCATATAAACTGTGCAATCGCGACCGTCGCACCATCAAGAATAATTTCGGCACGATGACATGTCACACCGGGCACCGTGAGGCTAACGCCATAAGCCCAGTCTTGTTGCAAGGCGCCGCCTGCCTGAGTATGCGCAGCATCCCATGCGGGTCTGTCGATCTGGTTCCAAAGTATGTGCATCAGTTATTCAATGTAATCAAGGCAGGTCGCTATAATCAAAAATCAAAAAAGGTAGCGCATGATAAAAGCTTTTTTCCGTTCGACTCCACATGAGCCCATACTTGGTCACGACATTCCCAATCCCCGCCTAACGGGTATGGGTTGGCTGCTGATATTTTTATATTTGGGCGTGCCGGCCATGTTGATAGGCGGTTTACTTGATTTTATTGTTCAAATCATTACAGGTCAGTGCATGGGCCTCTGGTGTTTATTTCTAAAATAATAACTTTGCGGTAGTGCTGATTTGTGTGAATTTTATGTCGAGCCAGCGCGGCTTTACGACGCATTATCTAATTAGCTAGGGGTTAGCCTTGATCAATTACTCAAGAAACGACTCGCTTTTATTTGGTTATTACTTTCTTATCTTCATTTGCGACCCCCAGTTCGACGATAAGGGTGGCACAATTCCTTACTTTGTTTCACAATTGCAATAATTTACTAGCAATCAGTCATTTGAAGCTTGAATTATCGAAATGTGTGTCGATATATAAATCGATACCCTGCGTCCGTATCGTTCATGGCGTTTGAGGGATAGCACAAGGAGAAGCAGATGTTATTTTTCGTGGGATTGGCCGTCGTGTTTGGCTGCGTTTTTGGCGGCTTTATTATGGCGGGCGGCAAAATGGCTCCAATTATTAAGGCCGCACCAGTTGAGGGCTTTATTATTGTGGGATCTGCTATCGGCGCTCAGCTGATCGGAAATAGCATGGGCATTTTTAAAGGTGCCTTTGGCGGTATTGTTCGCTGCATCAAAGGTCCTAAGTGGAGTGCTCAGGATTATCTGGATTTGATTCTGCTGGTGGGCAAGCTTCTTAATGTAATGAAAAAAGAGGGCGCTGTTGCTCTTGAAGCACACGTCGAAGGTCCGGATTCTTCTGCGATTTTTGGTGAATATCCCAAACTGGCAGCTGATCATTCCATCGTACATATGATTTGCGACACCTTGCGTTTAGTCGTTATCGCCCAGGGTAACCTGGATGCCGATGCCGTCGATGATGCAATGAAAAATGCGATCAAGACTCACCACCACGATGAAATGAAATATCAAGGCACATTAGCTTCTATCGCCGGCGCCTTGCCCGCGCTGGGTATTGTGGCGTGTGTGTTGGGCGTGGTTAAAACCATGGGCGCGATTGACCAGCCGCCACCCGTACTGGGTGCACTGATTGGTGGCGCTCTGGTAGGTACTTTCCTTGGGGTGTTCGTGGCGTACGGTGTGTTCGATCCGTTGGCTAACCGTCTCGGTCAGATCATTGATGAAGAAGGTCAGGTCTACAACGTCATTAACCAAATGATCGTGGGTACGCTCAAAGGCTATCCTGTTCCGTTAGTCATCGAAGGTGCTCGCGGTGTGATCAGTCATCACAACCAGCCTAGTTTTGCAGATGTGTTCGACGGCTTACGAGGAAAATAAACCCAGTCTTGCTCGATTGTCGATACGTAAAAAAACCTGCCTTGCTGTGGCAGGTTTTTTTATTTTTCAGCTGCCTGAACGTTATGTTCATCACAGGCTGCAAATAAATTATTAAATCGACATTCTTTTTTTTAAAAGCGACTCAATAAGATTGACCCGTGAGCCAAATCGCACCAAACTCACTACCGGCTTTCAGTGGCTAACCATGGTGATGGTGAAGATGAAGCGTCACCATGATGCGCGATACGCTGCGGCCAGGTTAGTCAAAATAATAAAATGATAATTACAGTTCGCTGCACGTTCAACACATTGAGCTCTAGCGCCAGTCGCGTATCTGTGGCTGGTTTTTTTTCGTGTTGATGAGCAGACGATAGGTTTAACAGGGGAAAGAAGAAGCAATGGGTGATTACACGAACATGTCCGCGTACTATGATTTGATCATGACGTCGGGGTATTACGATTATAAAAAAATTGTCGAAAACATTGTCAGAGATAACAACTTTGCCAGCGTGCTCGAAGTCGGTTGTGGTACTGGCTTGATACTCGAGGAGCTGGGTCAGCACAATCCGAGCACAGAGATCATGGGTGTTGATTTAACTGAGTCCATGTTGTCCATCGCATCAGACCGGCTGCAAAAATTCCCCAATATTTCACTCTCCCTGCAAAACATTACGCAGTTTGATTTGAAAAAAACCTACGATCTCGCTTTTTCCTATGGCGGGGTTTGGTACTTTGTCATTGATGGTGAGAACGAGCCTTTCTTAGTGAGTCATTTGTCGGACGAAGAAGACAATCATCGCGGATTATCTCGACTCGCTAGCCATGTGAATACAGATGGCACGCTACTGTTAGGTATACAGGGTCCGCATCATGATTATGAAAAACCCGTATCTAACGGCATGATCTACTCACAAAAAATCGAACCCTCACAGCACGGCTTCACTAAACATTATTACCTTGCTGATGATGCAGAAGTCGTCATGTCACAAACGATTAACTACCGTACCTACACGTGGTCACAAGCGTTGGAATTGTTAGCGTCGCATGGATTCCATCATGACGGTCCTGTAAGCCAGTTCAGTCATTTCCTTTCTTTCCGTAAGGCCTGATCACGTAATGAATGCATCGAATAAAAATGCTGCACCCAAGCCGCGCTTATTTTTTGTTGGAGTAGGAAACATGGGTAATCCCATGGCAGCCAATCTGGTAAAAGCAGGTTATGAGGTCAGCGTATTTGATAGAGTCACTGACAAGACGACGAATCTGGTTAGTTTGGGTGCCAAGCGTGTAGCCAGTTTGGCTGAAGGCGCGAAAGATGCTGATGTGGTGATGACTTCGCTGCCCGGCCCACCCCAAGTAAAAGAAGTGATGTTGGGCGAGGGCGGTTTGATAGCCGCACTGCGATCGGGTACGACGATTATTGATACCACCACCAGTGGCGTCGATCTGGTCAAAGAGCTGGTCGAGGCAAGCAAGCAGCGCGGGATAGATTTTCTCGAAGCGCCGGTCACCAACGCGATAGATGCCGCCGCTGAAGGCAGACTATCTATTTTTGTAGGTGGCGATCTCGCTGTGTTTGAAAAGCACAGACCTATCTTTGATGTGCTGGCGACGAAAATTTTTCATGTGGGTGCGCCGGGAAATGGTGCCACCATTAAGCTCTTAACTAATTTACTTTGGTTTGTCAGTGCAGCGGCCATAGGCGAAGGCTTGATGCTCGGTGCAAAAGCCGGTGTTCCATTGCCTGTGGTTTGGGAAGCGATTAAATCCAGTGCGGGTAATAGCTGGGTGGCAGAGCATGATGTGCCGTCGATTTTTGCAGGCACGTATGATCCGAGTTTTTCGTTAGCATTGTGCTGCAAAGATCTGGGTTTAATTAATGAGATCGCTCGCAGTCAGGGTTATGAACTCACCATGGGAAAATTTGTAGAATCCTTATTTCAGCAAGCAGCGCAGACGTATGGCGACTCTGCAGCTGAACTGCATGTGGTTAAATTACTTGAAGACAGGGTGGGCATGCTGTTGCGGCCCCCCCATGGTGAGCCTGTTACATAACCAAACCAAAAAATGAGCGCTATGGATTTATCCAACAAACCGGGTTCACGCCAGTCACAATTGATGACCGAGGCACATCAGCACATGCCACAAGGCGTAGCTGAAAACTATCGGTATTGGGGTGATGATCGTACGGTTTTCGTAGCCTCATCTAAAGGTTGTTGGTTAACCGATTGTGATGGCAAGCGTTACGCTGATTTTCGTCTTGGGTATGGGCCCATCATTTTGGGTTATCGCGATGATCGCGTTGATCAAGCCGTTATAGAGCAGATTACCCAGCGCGGTACCTTATCGGGTTTTGCAACAGAACTCGATACCGAAGTCGTTAAACAAATCAAAGCCATGTGCCCCAATATCGAGAAAATGCGATTTGCAAATTCGGGTACCGAGGCAGTCATGGGTGCAGTGCGCACCGCGCGTGGCTACACCAAACGTGATCGGGTAGTGATAGTCGAAGGTGGCTTTCACGGCTTGTATGACGAGATGATGTGGAAGTCCGATATCGAACAATGGGATCCTTCTGGCAGCGTGCCTCCCAGAGTTATTCCTTTTGGTGGCGGGATTCCTACAACAGCGCGTGATCTGGTTGATCTGATTGTTTTAAACGATACCGAGATGCTGGAAACTTTGTTTGCCACTCAGGGTGAGCAATTAGCCTGTGTAGTACTCGAACCCATCATAGGAAACGCGGGCAGCATCTCAGCCACGCAAGAGTGGTTACAACGATTGCGTGATTTATGCACCGAGTACGGCACGATGCTCATCATTGATGAAGTAAAAACCGGATTTCGAGTAGCCAAAGGTGGTGCGCAAGCTTTGTATGGAATCTATGCCGATCTCACAACCTATGCCAAGGCTATGGGTAATGGCTATCCTGTTGCTGCGTTTGGCGGCAGGGCCGAAGTGATGGATGTGGTGGGATCCAATCGCGGTGGCGTAGTACACGGTGGAACCTACACGGGTAATTTGGTGGCGTTATCTGCTGCGCATGCCACGCTGAAAATTTTGTCCGAAACCGATGCGCTAGATACCATTAATCGCGTAGGTAATCAGATTCGTGATGTGCTGGGGCGCGTATTTACCGCTGCCGGTATTGAGTACGCATTTGCTGGTCCACCAGCGATGCTGGGTATACATTTCACACCGAATGTGCCGACTAATTATCGCGATTGGCGTATCACTAATAGCGATCTCTATCGCGCCTTTGCATGGAAGCTAATCGACTACGGCGTGATGCTCGAGCCTGATTCGCGCGAGCCTTGGTTTTTTTGTGAATCGCATAGCGAAGTTGATTTGGCTTGGCTGGAAGACGTTGCGACGCGCGCTATGAATGATGCGTGTGAGTTGGCAGCCCAAGGCAAACTCTAATTATTGCCTTGGCATTACCACTGAGTTGAACAGTAAATAATTGCTGGAAAACTTGTAGCCCACGCCCAAAAAAAGCGGTTCAATCCAAAAAATCGAAACACCAAAAAATGAAACACAGCGGCCACGCTGCACCAGAGCATGGCCCACTCTGGCCCTGCGCCACCGGAAACAAGCACTCCCACACTATAAATGACCACGAGGCGATCACGGCGATCGCTTTTTTTCTGAGCGGACTGTGCATGGGTAATGGGCCGTATAAACCGCCATCAAGAAAGTACGTCAGCACACGCCCGCTGCGCCAATCAGGATTTTGCAGCTTGATAGCACCTGAAATAAAGTAAGACGAGATCGTGTGTATGGTGATGTACCAAAGCCCGGCCTTCCAGGCTGTCACGGGCCCAACGAAGCCTTGTGCCAGTTGAGAAACCAGCAAGCCAGTCAGCACCACCATGGTCATGAAATCGCTACCGCCATTGAATGCGCCGCGCCAGCGTATGAGCAGAATAAGCGTGCTTAAAAAAAGAAATAGCGCGCTGAGTGTGCTCACCCCGAAAAACAAACTAGCGACAGCACCTAAGCGTATGAGTAGATGTGCCTGATGCACGCGCTCTTTAAACAACCAGTCGAAACCATTTCTTAACCATGGCGCGGCATGCGCCACATCCTGACGTTGCAACGTCCATGTCCACACGCTACGTGCATCAGCGAAAGTGCTTAGGCGTAAAAATTCTATGGTTTGAATTAACAGGCTAGTCGCCAGCAAGCACTCGAGCGCTCGTATCGTTAAGTAAAGACTCATGGCTGCCAATCGAGTGCAGGTGAGGTCAGCACGACCATGCTTTCGTCAGGTAGCGTGTAAGCAGGAACCAAACTGAGTTTAAATTGGTAGCGCACAGGTGCACTGAGTACAGTATCTGCAGAGCCAATCAGATAACGCGTTAACTGCTGTGCCAGCTGATAGGTCAGCAGATCACGTACATCGCTATCCTCAGGCATGGCCGCAATATCAGCACTCAGATGGTCGATCAGGTTTTGGTTTGCTAAGGTGAGATTGTTGCGCGGGTTGTGTAT
>JAULVH010000352.1:8150-8616 GCA_032111105.1 Burkholderiaceae bacterium
TCTGCCATTCAGACCATTGGCTATCACTATCCTGCACTCGCCAAAACAGACGCGGTTGATCGCCCGGCCCATGATAAAAGCGCCAGTTAGGAAAAAAACTGCGCATTAAAAACAGCCAGGGTCCGTTAATAACCTTGCCGCGTCGTTTAAGACTAATCAGCAGAAAAACGAAATAAGCCGCAATCAGCAGCAAGCTGGCATTGGTTGTAGTCATGGTGAAGCTCGGCAGAGGCCGAACAGGCGGTAAGGTTGTTAGCTATTTCTGTAGTTTACGACAGCTAATAAGCTGGCCGACAAAATCTATCGCCATGCCCCTTGTTGCGTTTGAATTCGTCGGTAGCAGTACTAACCCTCTCAAGTCGACGCGACTAAGCTAAAATCGCAGCTTAATTACATGAAAATCACATGTAAGCCACACGTAGGAGAGCGTAATGAATCTGGCGCTGGAACCACGCCATTGGGTGTT
>JAULVH010000353.1:0-1604 GCA_032111105.1 Burkholderiaceae bacterium
TCAGGCTGAAACCATACGCAGGCGCATTTTAGCTGCCTGCATGCGATCTCAAAGCCGGGCTCTTCAGTTGGTTGATACGCCTGTTAAAAAAGTTCATCTTGTCATTATCGGAGGCGGGGCAACCGGAGTTGAATTGGCAGCCGAGATACGCAATACTGCCGAAGTACTTGCAGCCTACGGCTTGCACAAGTTAGACCCTCAAAAAGATGTGCAGATCACTCTAGTCGAGGCGGGGCCGCGAATTCTTCCTCCGCTACCAGAAAAAATATCTTTAGAAACGACGAAGCTTCTGGGGCATTTGAATATCGATGTAATGACAGGCGATAGGGTGATAGAAGTGACGCCCGATGGGGTGATGACTGCCAGCGGAAAAATGCTGCCCAGCGATCTCACGGTGTGGGCTGGTGGTATTCGAGTGCCTCAGGTTTTGCGAGATACAGGAATAGAGACCAATAGCATAGGACAAATTGTTGTGACTAATACGCTGCAATCGGTGTCAGATAAAGACATCTTTGCTTTTGGCGACTGCGCTGCGTGTTTTTGGGGGGATTCAGGAAAAACTGTTCCACCGCGCGCGCAGGCAGCGCATCAACAGGCATCGACTTTACTCAAAAGCATGAAGCGGTTGTTGAAGAAAAAACCACTACCAGTTTTCACTTACCGTGATTATGGTTCGCTCATATCCCTGGGGAATTACGAAACAGTAGGGAACTTGATGGGCAAGATGGTGGGACGATCAGTGAAAATACAGGGGTTTTTAGCCCGTATGCTTTACTTGTCGCTGTATCGAAACCATCAAATGGCACTGCATGGTTTCTTCAGAATGGCCGTCGACTCATTAGTCGACTGGCTAAGGCACAACACCAAACCGCGCGTCAAGCTGCACTAACAACAGTAGCACCAGGCAGCCTGGTGCGGTTGACTTATCTTCTATTGTTAAAAGATGAGCGTTTTGCCTGACCTTCGATGTGACGGAAAGTGATACGACCTTTGCTCAAATCATAGGGAGACAGCTCAAGTGTCACTTTGTCGCCTGCCAAAATACGTATGTGGTGCATGCGCATTTTTCCGGCTGTGTAAGCGATTAACGTGTGACCATTTTGTAGTGTCACGCGGTATCGGGAGTCCGGCAAGATTTCATCAACAACGCCTTGCATCTCCAGCATTTCTTCTTTAGCCATAGTTTTCCATAATAAGCAGTTAGTTAAAACCGCTTGGGGTTTTTATCAAAGCGTATTGCACTTGATTGAATGGCCCGTAAACTTTCGGGGCCTTCCAGCTAGTGGAAATAATACTTCGTGTGTTTTGCCGGCTGGTTCCGATCACGCGAAATTTCACGGTGTTATCGTAGAACGTGGCACAGCTATTTATGCTCGTTACGCGAGTATTTGCTTAACTTCAAATTCAGTGGTGCAGGCAAGGTATTGTCACCACAAATCGATTTACATCTTCGATATGCGATGTCCCAAGATTTCCTAGCGTGGTTAGAATTGCTTAGCGCAACGCAGTGCACTCAAGATGTACCGGGAGACCTTCATCTACAGGCCAGGACTATTCCTGATAACAGGGGCAGTCCAAGAGGGTACTCATCCGGCTCGTAGGAG
>JAULVH010000353.1:1614-6643 GCA_032111105.1 Burkholderiaceae bacterium
TAGGAGGATAGTGCACATACAATACTTACAACCTTCGCTATTATAGCTTGTTATTACCGTTTTAAAGCCCAATACGCAAGGCAAATTTTTCTGCTGCCTTTCGCATGTGGCGAACAGCAGCGCATTGCAGGTCTTAATAGCCTTGATTGCCTTGCTAAATTCACATAAACGAGTAATTACTGCTTAGGCGCAGGCGGTGGCGATACGTTGGGCGGTGGGGGTATTGGTGCGCCTGGTGGAGGTGCTTTGGGTGCCATTTTTTGTTCGGTTGAGAACATACCTGCAGGCACAGGGACTCTGTGTCCCGCTCCATACATGCATTGAATATAGGCATGGTCATACATGGTTTGACTGGTGCTGCGCTCGTAGCGCCCCGACTCTGACCCGGCGACAGTTCCAAACAATAAGCCCGTACCAGCACCGACGGCGGCGCCATCACGGCCACCTAAGGCCGCCCCCGCTGCGGCGCCCACGGCCGTTCCTATAGCGGCATTGCTAATGGCTGACTCTTGCGATGTTTTACCTGGGGACTTGCCACCTGTTTGTCGAAGTGCGTAATCACGGCAGGCAACATCATCACGAGAAAATTCATCAAATGTTTTAGTTGAACCTTGCAACACCAAAACGCTAGGCCCAACCGGTGCGGTTGCGCAGCCAGCCAGAATCAATGCGGAGCTCAGAGTAACGATGATTTTTTTCATATTCAACGACTCAAAGTAGAAGGAGGTACGGGTGATACACGCTGCCAAGGTTCTGGGCAATCTTTGGTGTAGGGGTAAAACGTTTTAGACGAGCCGCAGTAATACCAATCGCCCGAGCTTTGAGGCGCAGCAGGCGCTGCATGCTGCGGAGTTTGTTCTATGTATACCGGTGCTTGTTGTTGTATGACGACCGGCTGAGACGGATAGTAAACCGGTGGTGGGTAGTAGTAGGGTGGCGGGTAGTAAAAACCCGGGCCAAAATAGACACCTACACCCACACGTCCATGATGTGCCGTGGCTAATCCTGGGAGCAGCATGCCAACAAAAATTATCGAGAGTAGGCAGGTGATTTTTTTCATGGTTTTTCCAAAGTGCGTCTCTGTATGACCAGGCTTAGCGAGAGTAGTTGATGCATGGCTTAGGGCTAACGCAAAAATTTCTAACAAAATGTTTAGTTAGTGACTCGCTTTATATGGGGCTTAGTTTGAATAAAGCCAGACAGCCAGACCCGTCTAAGCAATCGAATATTGATCTATGTCTAGCGTTAAGGTTCGGGCGTGTTGTTAAGGTGGGTTGTGGCATTGATTTCTTCCCACGCTTCTGGACATTCAATAATGTAGGGATAGTAGGTCTGCTGAGAACGGCAGTAGTACCAAACTGCGTGTGGCGGGGTGTCTTGAATTACATCTTTTTCTATGTAGACCATGGCCGGCGGCGTATAGCTAGTCGGCGGTGCAGGGGAGCGAGGAAACCCCGTGATTCCAAAAACACCAAGGCCACCGAATACACCAAACCCACCGAATCTAAAGGAATGATGCTTCTGGTGCACGGAGCCTTTTTGAGGGGCACTAGGTTTCGCTGGTGATTTGGTCGCCGCAAAACTAAACGACAGGGTTGCCAGCGCAAGCCAGCACGCGCAAAAGACACGCTTTCCGTAGAGGCGGATTTTGTAACTGAAAAGATATCGCAGTGGCATGAATCTTTTAGAATAGATCGTCAATCTCAGCCGCAAAACTCAGCCCTAAACCGCTGGAGCAAATTTAGTTTATCGGCTCGGCATCAGTTCGAGCAAGTACGCTCTGAGGGCGGGCAGCGAAACGGGGATTTAGCCCCTGGCGTCTGATTATGCTAGCCTTCTTTACTTTTCACCGCACAGATTTATTTTGGAGGATCAATGGAACCCAAGGAAATGGCACGTTTGCTGGGTGGTTTTGCTACCGAAAAGCGGGTTCGCATACTTAAGGCGCTGATGTCAGCCGGAGCAGAGGGCCTGAGCATATTGGAATTATCCAGGGTGACAGACACCACCGTCGTTGATATAGGAATGTCACTGGAATCATTAGCATCGTTAGATATGATTAACATATCTATCATCAATAACGAACGCGTATTGGTTCCGAATCGTAAATTTCTCAATACGATATTTGGCGAATTCTACGAACGCTATGTGGTTGGTCGGGGGGATGCTTCTGCATCAAGCTCTTAATCATTTATCAATCGGAAGCTTGGCTAGCCAACAAATATTTAAGATCAATGTACTTCAGTGCATTGATGTGAGTACATTCCAAAATCACCGTGGGTGCAACCCCCGCATCAAAGGCTTCTTTCCAACGCAAAGCACACAGGCACCAGCGGTTGCCGGGTACGAGGCCAGGAAAACGAAATTCTGGTCGTGGGGTCGAAAGATCATTACCGCGCTGTTTGGAAAACAGCAAAAACTCTTCTGTCATTTCTGCACACACAACATGGGATCCGCTATCCGTTTCATCTGTATGGCAGCAGCCATCTCTGAAGTACCCGGTCATTGGATCCGTAGAGCAGGGTTTCAAGGGTGTTCCAGTAACGTTGATAGTCATAGCGGGGTCTTTTTTTCGTGAGGGCTCTAAAGCGGTTATTACAGTGGTTGCTGATTGCCGTGGTTGTGGCTGGTTGCAGCACCGTGCGTATTGGTTACGATCAGGTCGATCATCTGGGATATTGGTGGGTTGATCGCTATTTAGATCTCAATTCAGGCAAGTCGCACCAGTTTAAAGCGGATCTGAAAGCTTTGCACGCTTGGCACAGACAATCTCAGTTACCAGACTATGCGCGGCTAAGCAGCTCACTTTCTGACCGTGTGGAGGGTGACTTGTCGTCGACTGAGATATGCGAAGACATACAAGCCGTGCGAGAAAAGCTAGAAACTTTGGCGCGTCAGAGCCTGCCAATCTGGGTCAGGCTGTCGCTGCAGCTAGGTCCTGAAGAAATTCGTCATCTGCGAAAAAAATTTGCTAAAGAGGATAAAGAGTGGAGAGCAAAATGGTTGGATCCTTCGGCAGAAAAAATTCAACGAACACGCTCTGAAGAATGGATAGACAGAGCAGAATCTTTTTATGGACGCTTAAACGAAGAACAGAGACGATTTATTCAACAGGCCGTTAGTCACTCGTCTTGGGATGCGCGCATTAGTTGGGAGCGACGCCAGCAGCGTCAGCAGCGCATTATCGCTACGCTAGAAAAAATTATGCAGCAGCATTTAAGTCAGCCAGAGGCAGAAGCGGAACTGAAGGTAATTATTGAACAATTACTTACGCCAGACGATCAGCGACATGCGAATATGCAGCGTAAGGTAATCGATGAAGCCTGTGTCAATTTATCCGGGCTACATAAACTAACGCGCGCAGATCAACGCTTACTTGCCAGCGAAAAATTCAACAGCTATGCCACTGATTTTCGATCTCTCATACGCAATCGCTGAACTACGTTAGCTCGTGCACCCGACCAGGTTTTCTGGCCAGGTGCAGTGAGAGTGAATATTAAGTCTTGTAGCGAAAGCCATGATGCTTAAGCGGCAGCGAGCGTATGCGTTTGCCGGTAGCGCTAAACAGTGCATTCATCATCGCAGGTATCACACCGCCGATAGGTGGTTCTCCCACTCCGCCCCAAAAGCCTCCGCTAGGTACCAATACGCTTAGTACTTCCGGCGCATGACTAATGCGCGCTAAAGGATAGTCACCAAAATTACTTTGTTTGACGGCACCTTTTTCTATAGTGATATCTTCAAACATCACCGCAGATAATCCCCAGATTACGCCACCTTCAATTTGTGCTTTTACGGCGTCGGGATGAACCACATGGCCACAATCAATAGCGACAGCCACGCGCTTGATATCAATCACGTTACCCTTGCTAACAGAGAGTTCTACAGCGGCCGCTGTGAAGCTGCCATAGGAGTCAACGACAGCGATGCCGCGGTGTATGCCTTTGCTGGCAGGTTTATCCCAGCCTATGGCTTTTGCAGCAGCGTCTAACACCGCCTGATCTTTTTTTCCTTCTAGCAGAGGACGGCGAAATTGATACGGATCTTTGCCCGCAGCATGCGCTAATTCATCAATAAAACATTCACGATAAAAAGGATTGTTGGTGTGCGCCACAGCACGCCAAAAACCTGGGGGTACGTGAAATTCATTTATTACATACTCATTAGTAAAGTTGGGTACGGCATAGGGATTATCGCGAAACACACGCGTATTGATTTGATCGATACCGTCTTTAACAAATTGCGGAAAAACAGTCGCTGCGATGGACTGATCTGATTGTCTGACTTCCCAACCCAACCAATTACCGTCCTTGTCTAATCCGCCACGCAGCTTGACCAGAGATACCGGACGATAGCGGCCCTGGCGTATATCTTCTTCGCGCGACCATTGCAGTTTTACGGGTGTGCCCGGCACAGCCATGGCAATTTTTACAGCTTGCTTGGTGTAATCCTGATGAGGGCCTCGACGTCCAAAGGCACCACCTGCATGCATTTTGTGAATTTGAACTTTATCGAGTGGCAGACCCGATACTTCGGCTGCAGCTGCAATCGATGATTCACCATTTTGTGTGCCGACCCATACCTCGAGGTAATCTGGTTTAAACAGCGCTGTGGCTGTTTGGGGTTCCATGGTGGCGTGATTCACAAAACCGGTGTGGTATTCGGCCTCGAGTACTTTGTGTGCTTGAGCAAGAGCAGTGGTTGAATCACCGTCTTTGCGTGCTACAGGTGCATTGGTAAGCGCGATGCCTTCGCGTAGTTTTTCCATAATGCTCGCACTCGAGACGTTACTCTTGCTACCGTTTTCCCAGTCAATAATTAATGTTTTAACACCGGCATTTTGAACTTTAGAATCGTTTGCTCCTGAGCCAAATGCTTGAACAGTTGCTTGAGTTGAATAGCCACCGCCTACTAGTGTAACTTGTGGGTTACTGAAATAATCATAACCCCATGTATCTACAATAATGTGTGTTACTCTATCAGTAGCTGCAGTAACTGTTGGCAATGCCGCATATCCAGAACCTGGAAT
>JAULVH010000354.1:0-2734 GCA_032111105.1 Burkholderiaceae bacterium
TGTTGAAAAATACGCTCTCTGGCTCAAGAAAAAAATCAATCATCAGCCAAGCAGTCACGTCGAAAGCATGACGCTCGCTGACAGAAATGCACCTTTAGTACTCTCTTCAGCGCAAGAACGACTCTGGTTTCTTGATCAGATGAATCCAGATTCACCTGCTTACAATATTAGTTACGCATTGAGGTTCAAAGGCCTATTAAACATTCATGTCTTAAATAATGCATTGAATGGATTGCTTGAACGACATGAAAGTTTGCGAACACGTTTTATCAACGCTCAAGGTCAACCTGTACAGGAAATTATTGATGACCTCAAACTTGAAGTGCTTGAAATAGACCTCACTCGCATCGAAGAAAAAAATCGCTCTCACGAACTCGAGACGCATAGACTTGCGCAGGCGCTTCAAACTTTCAAAACCACTGAAGCCCCGCTGATACGAGCCACTTTATACAAAATCAGTGATCAAGATTGGGTATTAGGAATCTGCTTGCACCACATCATCGCTGATGGTTGGTCTCTAGGCGTTCTTCGCCGAGATTTGGGTAAGTTATATGATGCATACCTTTTAAGCATTCCAGCAGATTTGCCCTTATTGCCTATTCAGTATGCTGATTATGCGAGTTGGGATCGCGCAAAACGCATCGATACAGAGGGACAGCTTGCGTACTGGAAATCTCAACTTTCCGATCTTTCGCCTTTAAGATTGCCTTGCGATTTTCCAAGACCTGCGACGCCCTCCTTCAAAGGCGCCGCGCAAAGATTCACAATTGATGCATCAACCGCCGACACGCTAAGGGACTTATCAAAACAAGAGGGTGCGACCCTTTACATGACGCTTCTAGCGGCTTTTTCTATTTTATTGCAACGATACAGTCGTCAAGACGACTTTGCGGTGGGTAGTCCAATCGCCCATAGAAATCATCTTGATACCGAAAACCTGATCGGATTTTTTGTCAATACGATTGTCATGCGTTGTCACATGAACAGTGACGCATCATTCATTGAGCATTTGCAACAAATCCGTGAAATGACACTCGCCGGTTATGCCCATCAGGATCTTCCTTTTGAAAAACTTGTTCAAGAACTTGATCCAGAAAGAGATCCAACTGCGAATCCCTTGATTCAAGTGATCTTTGCACTTCAAAACGCCCCTGCAAGCCAACAACAATTGCATGATGTCGTGATTGAACCACTTGACTATCTGGTTGCAACGACTCGCTTCGATCTCGAAATGCACCTTTGGGAAAATATACCCAATCAACATCAGAGTGCCTCGTTAAATGGCATTCTTGTATTTGATACAGCACTTTTTCATCCTGAAACAATGGCAATTTTTTGTCGTTGTTTTGTGACATTACTCAAATCGGTTTGCAAAAATCCGCATCAATCCATTTCATCATTGACCATTCTCAGTTCCCAAGATCAATTACGCTTGCGTGCGCATGTTAAGCCTGATTCACCCTACCCCAGAGATCAATCAATCGTTGAAATATTCCATGAGCAAGTGTCCGCCTACCCTGATAAAGCGGCGCTACTTCTAGAGTTTCAACAGATGAGCTATCGCGAGCTCGATCGCTACAGCACACAATTCGCTCGTGCATTGCTTAATGAAGGTCTCAAACAAGAGTCTGCTGTTATCCTCAAGATGGAGTCATCGTTTGAGTTCTTTATCAGCATGATCGGTGTACTCAAAGCCGGGGGTTGCTACGTTCCTGTTGATCCACAAGAACCACCTTCCAGATTCGCAAGCATGGTTGAAAGTCTGGGAACCTCCTTCATCATTGATCAAGCGAGGTATGGCCAGTTGATGAATGTTCATTCATCAAACTCCACCATTGAATACCCTCAGAAATCTACTCCTGAAACGCTTGCTTATATCCTTTTTACCTCAGGATCAACGGGTCAACCCAAAGGTGTGCGCATTCCACACCGGGCTGTGGTTCGTTTGGTTAAAAATACGAATTTTCATCCGTTTGGAGATGACGAAGTCTGGTTACAAGCAGCCTCGCTCGCTTTTGATGCCTCGACACTTGAAATCTGGGGTGCCTTATTAAATGGCGCTTCTTTGGCCATACTGCCTCCTGGCAAGGGGTCTTTTGCAAATATCGGCGCGACCGTTCAACAACATGGCGTGACATCCCTCTGGCTGACTGCGGGATTGTTCAATGCGCTGGTCGATTCCGAAATCGATACGCTAAGAAAGGTTAAATATTTAATTGCTGGTGGTGATGTACTGAGCGTCAAGCATGTGCAAAAAGCTTTAAGGCATTTGCCCGATATCACAATCGTCAATGGCTATGGACCCACCGAAAACACAACCTTTACCTGTTGTCATGTCATGAACAAAGCAGTCGTGACGGGGCAAGGGATTCCAATCGGAATACCAGTTTCTCATACAGAAGTAGTGATTGTGGACGAACATTTAGAATTCGTTCCAGACGGCATGCCAGGTGAACTATTAGCCGGTGGCGATGGTTTAGCAAGAGACTATTTAAACGCGCCGGCATTCACTCAAGATCGTTTTATTTTATTTCCTAAATCATCCGATTCCAAAACACGCTTCTACAGAACGGGAGATTTAGTTCGTCGCAACATGAATGGAGAAATTGAATTCATTGAACGTATCGATACTCAAATCAAAATTCGAGGATTTAGAGTAGAAACTGGAGAAATTGAGCAAGTATTGCGTACACATCCCGAAGTTCAGGATGTCTCCGTACTCGTTCAAGGTGAA
>JAULVH010000355.1:0-1537 GCA_032111105.1 Burkholderiaceae bacterium
TTGGGAGATTCCGAAAACCTACCCCGAGTATGTACTTCATAAGATGGTGACTGTGATGCGCCATGGCGAAGAAGTCAAAATTTCTAAGCGTGCAGGTTCTTATGTGACTGTGCGTGACTTGGTTGAATGGTCTGGTGGTGTTACGCCAGAGATGACTGCTGATGAGCGTGAATTAGCGCTTCAGCGTGGACGTGATGCAGTGCGTTTCTTCCTCATCTCCCGCAAAGCTGATACAGAATTTGTATTTGATGTTGATTTGGCATTGCAGCAAAATGATGAGAACCCTGTGTTCTATGTGCAATATGCCCATGCTCGTATTTGCTCAATCTTGACTCAATGGGGTGGACAAGTTTCTGACCTCAAGGGCGCAGACCTTTCCTTGTTGCAAAGCAAGGCCTCAGATCATCTCTTACGTCGTCTAGCTGAATATCCAGAAATGCTCACTGATGCAGCTGCAGATTTAGCTCCACATGCTTTGGCTTTCTACTTGCGTGATTTGGCGGGAGATTTCCATACCTTCTATAACGCAGACCGCGTTTTGGTGGATGACCCTGCATTGAAATTAGCTCGTCTCGCATTACTTTCGGCAACTCGCCAAGTGCTTGAAAATGGATTAAAAGTATTGGGTGTATCAGCACCCGCTAAGATGTAAGCTTTAACACTCGTTAGAGCTTAAGAGGTAAAAAGAAGGATGGGGACACGATGAAAAATAACAATCAATACGACAGCTTTGATCTAAAGACACAGTCTACGAGCTCAGAGTATGGCGGCACTATCCTTGGCTTTATCTTAGGGCTTGGTGTTGGTCTAGGCGTTGCTTTTGTGATTGCTTTTTATCTCTCAAAAAATACACCCCAAGAGCGTCCTGGCGTTAGAGCTCCCAATCTTCCCTTAACTATTAAATCAGGACCGGCACCTGCGGAAGGTGAAGCAGCTGCCCCAGCAGAGGCTTTAGATTTAAACAAACCTTTACAAGGTAAGTCTGCCGCACCAGCTTCCGATGCTTCGGACCCAATTGCTGATTTAGCAAGCGGTAAGAAGCCGGCTGAAGTGGTTCCAACCCCTGTCGCAAAATCGGATGCAATTTATTTTTTACAAGTTGGCGCATTTAATAAGCGCGCTGATGCGGATGCTCAAAAAGCCAGTTTAGCTATTCAGGGTATTCAGTCTCAATTAAGTGAGATTACAAGTGAGGGCAATACACTGTGGCGTGTTCGTGTGGGTCCGTATAACAGTATTGAAGAAAGTAACCCCGTGCGTGATAAGTTAAATAGCATGGGCATTAAACCAAATGTTATTAAGTCTGGTAAATCATGATTACATTATCTAAATCTAAGAGAACTTTTTTATCTGCCGCCATTCTGAGTTTGGCAGTTTCATTCTCAGGCATTGCTAGTGCGCAAAGCCCTAAGATTGAAGAGGGTTTTGATTACCGAATTCTTCCTACCCCTCAACCAGTTGAGTCCAAGAACAAGGTTGAGGTCATCGAGTTTTTTTGGTACGGTTGCCCGCATTGCTATGACTTTGAACCCGAACT
>JAULVH010000356.1:0-12477 GCA_032111105.1 Burkholderiaceae bacterium
TGGTTGTTGTATTTCGATATAGACCAGCAAATTTCAGAATTTGGTTTGAAATCTATCGTTGAACAATGCCATCGACTAGACCGCGAAACCATGTATATGTTTTATGTGGATCAGTTCGTCGATAGCAATACCAATACGCCTATGAATGTACATCCGAATACATTTTTAGTCGATGCAACAATGTTTCGTACGACAGGTATGTATGACGAAGATTTTTCAGGTAATTATGGATACGAGGATTTATACCTAACATACTACTACTGGGATCAATACGGTGGTCAGCGGGCCATGCTGGGGGATCGACAATTTTTTCAAGATCAGAATTTCAAAACAACTAGTTTAGCGAGAGACCTGGCAGTGAACAAAGCCAAGCTTCAGCAAAAAGTTTTAATGGGCATGCCGCGTCCTCATAGCTTTGTAAGATTTCATTGGCAAAAGGTCTAATCACATTTAATCGCTGATAGAGCAATGATAATCAAACAAAAAATATCTCCCAGCGTTAACTAATCGATGAACATTTCAGACATTCCAGTAATCGCAGTTTCTTACAACACGCCGGGTTTGGTAAAAACCCTGCTAGAAACATTCCGCGCGCATTACACAAATAAGTTTTACATCATAGACGGATCAAATCAAGAGAATGCGCAGCAGATAGGAATAGTCTGTCAGCAATTTGATAACGTCGAATTTATACACTTCGATTACAACATTCATCACGGGCCGGGAATGGCCTGGGCATTTCAGAATTTGCCGTTAAGTGGCCCGGTATTAGTGATCGATTCCGATGTGGTTGTTGTGCGTGGTGGATTTATTGAAACCATGCTCGCCGAGTTGAAGCCCGAGGATTACGGTGTAGGTAATGTCTATCCTGTCAATGAAGAGGGCTTTGACATGCCCGACGATGCAGTAGGAATTAAATATTTACATCCCGCCTGTATGTTGTGCAATATCGACGTAGTACGGCAGTGGCCTATGCCTATTCGGCACGGTGCGCCCATGTTCCCCACCATGAAGGCGATACACAACGCCGGCAAATCGCATCTACTGAAATCATTAGCCTGGTTAAAGCAGGATTTCAAAGAAGACAAAGAAAAGCATTATCTGATTCATGACTGGCAAGGCACCGTTAAAGTTAATAGTAGTTATGAGTTAGATGACTGGATTAACTTTGCGCGTAAGCGTAAAACAGTCAACGATCTTTTGCTGGCTATGGTGCCAGCGTACTCACAAAAAATTGTTGAGATTGGCGAAAACGATGGTTTGTTAGCCCGCGCGTCAAAAGAAACAAGCCCTAATCGTTCATTCATCGCTTACCAACATGCCGGCGCACGAACTCATCACGTAAAAAGCTTGTGTGATGAAGCCATTACGATTGATTTAGAAGTCGTCACAAAAGAGCAGCTTAGTCAAAGTCTCCATCAGCATCAGGATGCTGATTGCTGGATTTTGGATAATGCACTAGAGAGATTACGTAAGCCAGAAATTTTATTGCAAGCACTGCGTCTAACTATGCGCCCAGATGCGCACTTACTGTTAGTGATACCTAATGCGCAGAATTGGCCGCGTCTATTGGCGACGGCTAATGGGCATGTCGCATCGAATGCCTCTGATCCTGTGCAGTTAGGTGATGCGCAGTATTACTCGCTTGAAGTCATTAATGAGCTTTTACAGAAATGTGGATTTACTCTGGCCTCGGGTGCGTCAACCTCCGTTGATACTCGCCCCAATCAAGAAAGCGAGAATGCTCTCAAAAGCTTATTAATAGTTAATGGAGTAAATGCGGATACGGCCTTACAGCGGTTGATGATCGAGCGTTTTGTGCTGCAAGCTGTGCCGGTGTAAATTTGATTTAATGGCAGATGCAATAAATGGATACTTAGAAATTAGTCTTACAGAAGGTATTTAATAATTTCAGGCAATTTAGTACTTAAGTGAAGTAATGAGTGATCGAGTTCATCATTGCGATCTAATGCCATCCATTGCGAAGTTGAACGCGATGCATCAGAGGGAACGCCAGGCGGCAGCATCAATCCTTCATGATGAAGGAATTGCTCAGGATGGTGACACGCATACCGATTAATTCGAAACGTAGAGAAGCTGGGAGCATGTGAGCTAGGTGCCGTTTCAATGTGATTAAGATTTTCATCTACAGTGCCGTGGGTAGTCTTAAATCCATGGGGATGACCTAATAAGCCAAACTGACTTCCCTGACGACCCATTACCAAACTTTTATAACTATGGTTCGCGGCAAAACTTAGTGGGGCTCGCATACGAAATTGATCTGAGATGAAGCCTGATGAAACTGAGCCGAGGGTAGCTGATCCAAAGTGGGCTCGGTAAACAGCAAGGGCACTGAGCTTGGTGTAAGTGTAGCGCTCAAGGGGTTCGCGAATATCCTGATAGCGTGGCGAAAATAAGAATTCATCGCCATCCAGAAAGGCTATCCAGTCATATTCGTAGTTGTGATTTTCGTAAACATAGTGGTAGATCCCTAGTTTTGGATTGGCAACTGAATCGGCAATCTGGAAAGCGCTGACATCAAAATGAACCTTTAAAGAATGAATAACACTTGGACTTTGGTCGGCGGTTTGATGTGTAAATATAAAAAATTTACGAAATCCAACTAGGTAATGAAAAGCTATCCATTCTTTTAACCAGGGTCCTCGGTTACGTTGTAAGGTGCAGATCGCAAGACGCATAAAATTACTGCCATTTTTGGTTTATTAGCTTCGGCAGAAGCGGAGTTTAAGCGGTACAGCAGTTAATCCGATTAAACTATTAATTAGAGCCAATCATTATCTTCGAAGAGCCAATTTAGGGATTGGAAGTTAAAACAAACCCTTGTGAGCTAAATTAAGCCAAGCTGAATAGAAAAATAATAATGGACGTCAACATATATCAAATTTTCTACGATGACGCTAGCCGTAAGGCTTTAGATAAAGGTTTTATAGCGCTCGACAATAGCAAAAATGAAAGGCCGGATTGGTTTGAGTTTTGGCCGATGCGCCAATTTCTCCATGAGAACAGTTTAGTAGAAGACTCATGGTATGGATTTTTTTCGCCGAGATTTGCTTTAAAAACGGGATTTAATGCTCGTTTGATTAAAGACTATGTGCTCAGCCAGTCACCGACGGCAGAGGTGGCTTTGTTTACCTCCACATGGGATTTTGTAGCCTTTTTTCAAAACGTATTTGAGCAGGGTGAGGTTTGGCATGAAGGTATCACAGACGTTACACAAAAATTTTATGATTTGATCGATTACAAAATCGATTTACATAATATGGTTAACTATTCCCGTAATTCCGTGACCAGTAATTACATAGTTGCGAAACCTAAATTTTGGAGACGTTGGCTTTACTTTGCAGACAAGTTATTTGACCTTTGCGAGAACAATCAAGAATTCGGTCAGGTACTTCGAGCACATACAACCTACGGCCCACGACAAGTGCCTTTCAAAGTGTTTATACAAGAGCGCTTAGCCTCAGTATTATTAGCTAACGAAGACTTTGTAACAGTGCTTCCCGATCAAGGACAAACTGGTGCAATATTTGAAGCATTATTTTTCACGGATTTGCGAACGCGTCAGTTACTTCAAGCCTGTGATTTACTCAAAGGTCAATACTGTATTAGTGGCGATATGGATTATTTGCAGACATATAAAAAATTAAAACGACTTATTACGATTAAGCCGACTAAATTCAGGTAAAAAATAATCATGAGTCTCCCATATTTCAGCGTGATTATTCCTACTCACGGTCGTCCTCAGTTACTGCAGCGTGCAATCCAATCTGTGCAGGCGAGTAGTTTTCGTAATGTGGAAATTATTGTTGTATCAGACGAGAGTAATGCAGCGACTTTTAATGTCGTAGCTAATACGCTTGGACCTACCGATGTGTTTGTAAAGCGACACGGCCCCAGTGGCCCTGCAAGCAGTAGAAATATAGGTCTGTCGCATGCGCGAGGTGAGCGCATTATTTTTTTGGATGACGACGATACTTTTTTGCCAGATTACTTTGAGAATGCAGTGCAATTTTGTGAGCGCAATACTGCAGAAGTCTTATACAGCAATTTTCGGGTATGTGAAGAAAATCGTGAAGACCTAAGCGCGCCCACGCGCCATAACGATACGCAACAGGGTAATCAACCTGTTGAAGACTGCTACGTAAGAAATTTTATTCCGAATCACACCTGCATATATCCGCATAAAAGTCTAAAAAATAAACTTCAAGACCCTTATTTACGCTCTCTTGAAGACTGGGATTTTTTATTAAACGTCATGTCGGATTCGAGTTTTCAGCACATCAATATTTTGGGTGCGGTGGTACATAAAGATTTCGTGAATCCAGGAAATCGTCGTGGCACCAGTACAGAGGCAAGAGATTCTCGTGCATTATTCGATTGTTTATATGTATACCGACGCTGGCCGTCACCTACAGAAGAAATCCGCCACAAGCGCCGTGACCTGATGCGTACAGCGGGATTAGAAATCCCGCTAGAGTGGCTGTAATTAATCGAATAAGCTATACAAACAAATGAATTCACCAAACGACGTTTTGCCGCGCCATATCTTTTGTTGTTGGACCGGTGATAACCCTATGTCGGTTAATCGCTTAAATGCGCTGATCTCCATCGTTAGCCATACCCATATGCCAGTCGCATTTTTGAACGCTGAATCCTATAGGCAGTGGGAATTACCGAGTCACCCTTTTCATCCTGGGTTTGAGTATTTAAGTGCGACTCACAAAGCAGATTACCTGCGCTGCTATCTCATGCATCACCACGGTGGTGGTTATACCGATCTTAAGCTTACCTACAAAGCCTGGCCCGCCATATTTGATCGATTGCAGGCCTCGTCAGCCATAGGTGCTGGCTATGCAGAAGTCAGCCCGGGTGGGGTAGCGCCAGTACCCGGCGCGATGGGCCAGACCCTGCGCGAGAATTATCAGCAATTAATCGGTTTATGTGCTTTTGTTTTCAAAAAAAACACAAAATTCACCGCCGAGTGGTTAGATCAGACGAATGATTTGTTAAGTACTAAATTTAATGACTTAAAAGACAATCCTGCAAGACATCCGCAAGATATTCTAGGCTTTGTGCTTTCACCAGACGAGATCTCGCGTTATCCTTTCGGGTGGACTGAATTGTTGGGAAATATATTTCATCCGTTGGTATTTCACTATCGCGGTCAATTCCTTCATGAGGATCTGGCGCCCATATTTCGCGGATACCGGTAAACATTCACAAAGATTAATTTACTTTACTTATTGATAGCGTTCGTATGACATATTTAGTAACCGGCTGCGCCGGTTTTATTGGTAGTAGCCTGGTTGACCGTTTATTGGCGGCCGGTGAGAAAGTAGTAGGTATTGATAATTTATCTTCAGGGCAGATTCGATTTTTAGATGCTGCGCTAAAGAATCCAGCCTTTAGATTTGTTGAGGCCGATTTACTCAACCCTGAGGCAATTACTCCGGCATTTAAAGGCGTAGACAAAGTAGTGCATCTGGCTGCAAACGCCGATGTGCGTTTTGGCACGGATCATCCTCGTCGCGACCTAGAGCAAAACACCATTGCGACCTACAACGTGCTGGAAGCCATGCGCGCCAATGGCGTTAAAAAAATTCTGTTTTCGTCGACTGGTTCGGTGTATGGCGAATCTAAAGTCATACCCACACCCGAAGATGGCCCGTTTCCCATTCAAACATCACTTTACGGCGCTTCTAAATTAGCCGGGGAAGGCTTAATCGCTGCCTATTGCGAAGGCTTTGGATTTCAGTCATGGATATTTAGATTTGTATCGATACTGGGTGAACGCTACACCCACGGCCACGTATTTGATTTTTATCGCAAGCTCAAAGAAGACCCTACCGTGTTGCCGGTGCTGGGCAATGGTCAGCAAAAAAAATCCTATCTGTACATACAAGATTGTTTAGACGCCATGCTACTGGCATTGGAAAAAGCCAATGACAAAGTCAATCTGCTCAATCTCGGTGTGGATGGCTACTGCCAGGTAAATGATTCCATAGGCTGGATATGCGAATCATTAAATGTAAAACCGACGATGCAATATTCGGGTGGTGACCGTGGTTGGATAGGTGACAACCCGTTTATTTTCCTAGAGACCAAACGCATACAAGCACTAGGTTGGAAGCCCAAGCACACGATACGTGAAGGCGTGCTTAAAACGGTGGAATTTCTTAAGCAAAATGAATGGGTATTTGATGAGCGTGTTTGATCGTACAGCCCTTGTTAATCTCCTTAGTTAATACCCATACCCCCACAGTTAATTTCCAAATGCTGAAGATACCGAGCACAACGACTACTTAATGATTCAAGTCCTAAAAAATAAAACAGCCATCATCACCGGTGCTAGCCAAGGCTTGGGTGCGCACATTGCGCATCGCTTTGTAGCAGCGGGCGCAAACGTGATGCTGAGCGCGCGCGATAGCAAGGCATTACAAAGCCTGACCGATGAGTTACGCGCTAAAGCAACACTAGAGCAAAAAATAGCATTTCATGCGTGCGACATTACCCACGAAGCCAGCCCACGCGAACTAGTAGCGGAAACCATAAAACAACTGGGTAGCGTGCATGTGTTGGTAAACAACGCAGGTATTTGGGGCCCTAAAGGTGAGGTTGAAGAGAACGACTGGTCTGAGTGGGTCTACACCGTACAAATTAATTTGCTGGCATCCGTCATGATGTGTCGTGAAGTGCTGCCTGCCATGAAGCAGCAAGGCTACGGAAAAATCATTCAACTATCAGGTGGTGGTGCAACTAAGCCTATGCCACGGACTAGCGCCTATGCGGCCACCAAAGCAGCGGTAGTGCGTTTTGCAGAAACACTTGCAGAAGAAGTGCGCGGCACCGGTATAACAGTAAACGCCATCGCACCGGGTGCGATGAATACGCGCATGCTGGATGAAATGCTAGCCGCTGGCCCAGACAAACTCGGTGATGCGCACTACGCAAACCTTTTAAAGCAGCAGCAAAACGGTGGCGATTCACCCGAAGATGCGGCGGATTTAGCTGTGTTTTTAGCATCAGCCGCAGGGGATAGCATTACTGCCAAACTGATAAGTGCGAAGTGGGATAACTGGAAAGATTTTCCAGAACATAGCAACGAATTGAATAACAGCGATGTCTATACCTTGCGCCGTATTGCCGGCCGCGAAAGAGACATGAGTTGGGGCGACAAATAAATGGTTAACACCACAGCGGCATCTAATAAAGTACTCAACATAGGCATCATAGGTTGCGGCTTGATAGGGCAAAAACGCGCGGCAGCTTTGGGCGCGGGTGGTAAGCTAGTGGCCTGCGCTGATACCAACTTAGCGCGTGCAGAGAGCTTAGCTAAAAAATTTAATGCAGATGCCTACGAAAGCTGGCAAGCGCTCATAGCGCGCAAGGATATCGATGCTGTTGTCATCGCTACCCTGCATGACTCATTAGCTGAAATTACCTTAGCAGCCGTTGAATCAGGTAAGCATGTGTTGGTTGAAAAACCAGCAGCGCGCAACCCAGCCGAACTTGTGCCAGTGATTGCAGCTGCAAAAAAGCTTAATCGTAAAGTACACGTAGGGTTTAATCATCGCTACCACCGCGCGCTACAACAAGCCAAGCAAATCATCGATAGCGGAGCCATCGGTGAATTGATGTTTATACGTGCTCGCTATGGTCATGGTGCGCGTGTGGGGTACGATAAAGAGTGGCGCTCTGATCCTAAACTATCTGGTGGTGGTGAACTGATAGACCAAGGTCCGCACGTGATTGATTTGTCACGTTGGTTTATGGGTGAATTTACTGAGGTTGATGGCTATGCGCATACCTACTACTGGGATATGCCTGTCGATGACAATGCCTTCCTCACTTTAAAGACAGATAAAAAACAAGTCGCGTTTTTGCAGGTGTCCTGCACCGAATGGAAAAATACCTTTTCCATGGAAATCTACGGCAAGACAGGCAAGTTAGATCTAAACGGCTTGGGTGGCAGCTATGGAGTAGAGCGGCTTACCTGGTACAAGATGCTGCCAGAAATGGGCCCGCCTGAAACCACTGCGTGGGAATACCCCATGGGGGACAATTCCTGGGCGTTAGAGATGGCTGAATTTTATGAAGACATACATCTCAATCGCGATCCAGCGGCCGGATTGCATGATGCATTAGCAGCGTTGACTGTTATACAAAAAATTTACAAGGAGTCTGGTTATGATTTTAGTGCGTAGCCCATTGCGAATTTCATTGGGCGGTGGCGGCACGGATCTGCCTTCCTACTATCGCGACTATGAAGGTTTTTTAGTTTCAGCCGCGATCGACAAGTACGTGTACGTAAGTGTGATGCGGCCTTTTACTGAAGGTATCTACCTAAAGTATTCGCAGCTCGAGCATGTGAATCGTATTTCTGATGTGAAGCATCCGATTATTCGTGAAGCGCTCGACATCATGAAATTCAAAACGCCGCAAATTGAAATCACCACGCTGGCAGATATCCCTGCGGGTACAGGTTTGGGATCATCAGGCAGCTTTACCACGGCCTTGATGAAGGCGTTGTATACCCATCGTAAGCGCCACATCCATCAAGAAGAACTCGCCGAGCTGGCATGCCACATTGAGATAGATCGTCTGGGTGAACCAGTAGGCAAACAAGATCAATACATCGCAGCCTATGGTGGCGTGACGTGCTTAACGTTTCAAAAAAATGGCAAGGTGGTTGCAGAGCCGCTGGCGATGAGCATACCCACCATGCACGAGCTGGAAGATAACTTACTGCTATTTTTTACGGGCTTTTCAAGAAGCGCCAGCGGCATATTGGCCGATCAAAATACACGCTCGCAACAGCATGACGCTGAGATGCTGAAAAATCTGCATTACGTAAAAGAGCTGGGTTTGCGTAGTAAGCAAGCACTCGAAGCCGGTGACACCACGTTGTTTGGTGAAATTATGCACGAGCACTGGGAACATAAAAAGCGTCGTTCCGGTGGCATGAGTAATCCGCGTATTGATGAGTGGTATGAGTTAGCTATGAAGCATGGCGCTATCGGCGGCAAGCTGGTGGGTGCGGGTGGCGGTGGATTTTTAATGTTTTTAGCTAAAGACAGAACAGAGCTGCGTCGTGCGATGACTATCGTTGGCTTAGAAGAAGTGCGTTTCAAGTTTGATTTTGAAGGTACTAAGGTGGTGACGTCGTCGTGATGCTGCCAGTAGCGATATTGGCAGGTGGCTTAGCTACACGCTTAAGACCGATTACCACCAGCATTCCCAAGGCTTTAGTTGAGGTGGCCGGTGAGCCTTTTATAGCGCATCAGTTGCGGTATTTAAAAGCGCAAGGTATCAGCGAAGTAGTGCTGTGTACTGGCTATCTGGGCGAGATGATAGAAGCAGTAGTAAAAGATGGAGCAGCATTTGGTGTGCGCGTGAAGTATTCACCTGATGGTGAAAAACTACTCGGCACCGGCGGTGCATTGAGGCAGGCGCTGCCTATGCTGGGCGAAGAATTTTTTGTGTTGTATGGCGATTCATTTTTGCCTGTAGATTTTAAGGCAGTGGAAAGTGATTTTCATCACAGCCAGCAACCTGCCTTGATGACGGTACTAAAAAATGAAGATCGCTGGGATAAAAGCAATGTGATTTTTAACCTAGGCCAGATTGTTGAGTACAACAAAGCTGAGACTAAGCCTGATATGCACTTCATAGACTATGGCTTGGGCGTGATAAAAAAATCAGTATTGCAAGCTTACCCAGCGAATGAAGTATTTGATTTGGCCGCTGTGTATTACCAGCTATCAATAGCTGGTCAGCTTGCGGGCCATGAAGTACATGAACGGTTTTATGAAATTGGGTCTTTCGAGGGATTGAAAGAAACCGAAGAATTTCTGAATAAAATTAAAAACTAAGCTTAATCAAGTTATAGATCAAGATCACGTCGGAGCGAAAACATGAGTTATGCAAAACAACACTTAGATGAAGCCGTAGAAATTATTCATCAGATCGATACTAACGCTATAGAAAAAATGGCTGATCTATTGGCTGGTGTTAAACAGGCCGGTGGACGAATTTTTTTCCTTGGAGTAGGCGGCAGTGCAGGTAACTGCGGCCATGCCGTTAATGATTTTCGTAAAATTGTAGGTATTGAGTCCTATGCGCCTACCGACAATGTGTCCGAGCTAACGGCTCGCACGAACGACGAAGGCTGGCATACGATTTTTTCAGAATGGCTGAAGATCAGCAAGCTGAATACTAAAGATGCCCTGTTTATTTTTTCAGTTGGTGGCGGCAATTTAGAAAAAAACATCAGTCCAAATTTGGTTGAGGCACTCAAGTACGGTAAAGAGATAGGCTGCAAAATAATGGGCGTAGTTGGTCGTGATGGTGGCTACACCGCCAAAGTAGCTGATGCCTGCGTGATTATCCCTACCGTGAATCCAGAAAATGTAACACCGCATTCTGAAGCGTTTCAGGCGGTTGTGTGGCATTTGTTGGTATCGCATCCCAAGCTCAAAGCAAATCAAACCAAGTGGGAATCTGCCAGTAACGTGGCAATGAAGTAATCACGTAATGAATAAAGCAGTCTTTTTGGATAGGGATGGTGTGATCAATCGCGCCATGGTGCGCGATGGCAAACCCTATCCCCCCAAAGATTTGCACGAACTAGAAATACTGCCCGGTGTGGCTGAAGCATTAGCCGCACTAAAGCAAGCGAATTACCGATTGATTGTGGTGACCAATCAGCCCGATGTGGCCAGAGGCACCACATCAATAGAAACCGTGGAAAGCATTAATCAATATCTGAAAGATCGCTTGCCCTTGGATGAATTTAGAACCTGCTATCACGATGATCATGAAGCCTGTGATTGCAGAAAGCCAAAGCCGGGTGCTTTGCTGGCCGCAGCACAGCAGCATGACATTGCATTAAACAAGAGTTACATGGTGGGTGATCGCTGGCGCGATATAGAAGCAGGCAGTCGCGCAGGGTGCCTAACCATATTTATAGATTACGGATACAACGAGAAGCAGCCAGAGCATGTTGACTACAGAGTTCAATCTCTGCATGAAGCTGCGCTGGCTATATTAGGAGAAGCAAGTTGAAAACGCTGAACGATTTAAAAGTAAAGATTTTTGCTGATGGTGCTGAGAAGGCCAGCATGATGGAAATGCACAGCAAACCTTTTGTGCAAGGCTTAACTACCAACCCTACGTTGATGGCTAAAGCCGGCATTAAAGACTACCGCGCCTTTTGCAAAGACATACTCACAGAGATCAAACACAAATCTTTATCGTTTGAAGTCTTTACTGATGACTTAAACGAGATGGAGCGCCAAGCGCTAGAGATCGCCAGTTGGGGCGATAACGTCTACGTAAAAATCCCTGTTACCAACACTAAACAAGAGACCTGCTACGAATTAGTAAAAAAACTCGCCAAGCAAAAAGTCAAACTTAACGTAACCGCGTTAATGACGCTCACACAAGTGCGTGACGTGGTTGCATCGCTAGAGCCTAACGTACCTAGTTACGTATCCGTATTTGCTGGCCGTATCGCTGATACAGGCCGTGACCCAGTGCCAGTGATGGCTGCTGCAGTAGAGATATTAAAACTGGCACCTGCGTCAGAACTGATTTGGGCTAGCCCGCGTGAACTGTTGAATATCTATCAGGCTGATGAAGTGGGATGCCAAATCATTACCGTAACACCTGACGTGATTAAGAAGCTGTCGTTGATCGGCTATGACTTAGACACCTTCTCATTGGATACCGTGAAGATGTTTTACAAAGATGCGACTGAGGCAGGTTATAAGCTCTAGCCCAACGATTATTTTTCAAAATCTGATTGTGGCTTACTTATTAAAAAGGCAGACTCTTTTTAAAAATAAACGGGGTCGATAGCTTTGGCGAAAAATATTCTTTGGTTTAGAAATTTTCCACACGGCCGCTTTGGAAATGCTGCTTTCCAATATTTGTTTGCTCGCTATGCAGAGCAGGTTGTCGGCTGCGAATTAATTCTTGGCGATGCGGTTCCAAACGAAGAAAGCATATTGCCGTGGAAATTATTCAATATCGAAAGCTATGATTTACAAATTCAAGCAGCTTTGAAGGGTGGCTCATGCCACCAAATTAAATTAGGTGAAAATAGAAAATCAAGTCCTAAAAATGATATTGGCGAAATAAAAAAACATTTTGAAAAAAATCCCGGATCAGTGCTAATTGTTGAAGGCTATTTTCAATACGACACCCATTTTTTTTATTCGGATTCTGATTACACAAAAGTTTTTCATCAATATTTTTTTGCCAGCACCACTGGCGTAAATGACTTTCAGCGAATTTTAGCTTTTTATCATTCGCAACTTAAGGAATTACTGAATGGGTACCTAATATCCTTGCATATCAGAAGGGGTGATTATCTTTCTTATAGTCCGGATAATCATCAAAACCATGCTGTTTTTTATCCATTAGATTTAGAGCTTGTTCTAAATTATATAAAAA
>JAULVH010000357.1:0-5171 GCA_032111105.1 Burkholderiaceae bacterium
GTTTCACTCCCCTCGATGCCAACGACTTCTCTGGCCTGTGTCGCCAGTGGCAATGTGAAATTTCCTATGCCACAAAACAGATCAGCAACACGATCATTCGGCCGAACATCTAACAATCGTAAAGCGCGCTCAACCAAAACACGATTAATTTGATGATTTACTTGTGTGAAATCGGTGGGCTTAAACGGCATTCTTACGCCGAACTCAGGCAGCGTGTATTCCAGAACAGGCTCGGGTGGATAAAACGGCGTGGCCGTATCCGGGCCCTTAGATTGCAACCACCATTGGACTTTCCACTGGTCGGCAAAATGCTTCAATTTTTCACAATCATCATCATTCGGTGGGTCGAGTACGCGCAAGACCATCGCAATGATTAGCCCCGCTTCACTCTCACCCACGGCCACTTCAATTTGTGGCAGCCGATCACGGATAGACAATCCTCCTATCAGCGCGCGCAGTGGCATGAGCATTTGCGAGACTTCAACAGGCAATACCTGACAGGTTTTCATATCGGCGACAAAACTCGATCGACGCTCATGAAAACCGACCAACACACCGCCTTTTTTAGCGACATAGCGAACTGACAGCCGAGCGCGAAAACGATAACCCCAGTTAGGGCCATATACCGGACGCAGAACAGTGTCTGGACTGACTTTGCCTATATGATGAAAATTATCTTCCAACACTCTTTGCTTAATTGCCACTTGCGCAGAGGGCTCTAAGTGCTGCATAGCGCAGCCACCACAGATACCAAAATATTCGCATTTGGGACGCACGCGCAGCGATGATTCGTGCAAGAGCTCTGTCATATCGGCGGCTTCCCAATTGGGCTTGCGCCTATATGACTTGAATCTAACGCGCTCCCCGGGTAGCGCGCCTTCAACAAATATCACCTTTCCAGCGCTTCCATCTTCATTGGTAAGGTGGCCTACGCCACGCGCTTCCATGTCTAGCGATTCAATCTTTAGAATGTCGTCCATAAAATTATATTTTCTAGTGAGCTCTACGCACGGCTATTAGGAGCGTCAAACGCCCTAGATAAGTGAAACAGGGTTAAGCCGTGGATTGTAACGTCTACGCAGCAGCGTTATCGTTTATCAGCAGATGGCCAGGCAGCGAGATAGTCACGCCAGTGAGGAACGTCGATAGCGGAAAGTGAACTTCTAACCAGATCCATCTCTGCATCAAAAGCAGCACGACTGAGTTGGCCACGCATAAGCTGATAGCGGCAATAAACGAGATAGGTATTGACCACATCGGTCTCGCAATAATCGCGAATTTCAGCCAACCGACCTTCTTGAAAAAGTGTCCAGACCTGAGAGCCGTCTACACCCATTTTTCCAGGGAACCCGCAGAGCTTTGCCAGATCATCTAATGGTGCATTTGCACGCCCGGTATACATAGCCAAGTGATCCATCAGATCAAGATGACGTGAGTGATAGCGTGACAGATAATTATTCCATTTAAAATCACGATCTTCCTCGCCCTGCTCCCAGTAGCGAGTAGATGTCACGCCATGAATTAGCGCTCGGTAATTCAGAACGGGCAAATCAAAACCACCACCATTCCATGAGACGAGTTGAGGTGTATAGCGATCAACCACTTTGAAGAAATCATGCAGTAGTTTTTCTTCGCTGTCGTCTATAGACCCCAGTGAACGAACACGGAAACCTTCGTTATCGCGAAACACACACGATATGGCGGCTATACGGTGCAGGTGATGCTGAAGAAAATCCGAGCCAGTTTTTTCGCGACGTGCGGCAAAGGCCTGAGCGGCGACTTCCGAGTCGGACAAATCATCGCCCTGACCTGTAAGGGCGCGCAAGCCCCTCACATCAGGTATGGTCTCTATATCAAATACGAGTACTGGAATCACGGCGCTGTATTTATCACTGCATTTCTCACTGCATTTCTCAATGCATCTTGCCTACTTTTTGCTATCTCATGCGATGCAATGCGCCGATTCATCTTAAAACGCGCATTAACGTCCAGGTAACATGCCTAAAGGATCTACTGGCTTGCCGAGTTGTCGTATTTCGAAATGCAACTTAACAGCATCCGAATCCGTATTACCCATCTCGGCAATTTTCTGACCTTTTGTGACCGTTTGTCCTTCTTTGACCAAAATATTTTTGTTGTGCGCATAGGCAGAAACCAAGCCATCGTTGTGGTCAAGGATCACCAGATTGCCATAGCCACGCATATTTTTTGCGTAAAGCACCGTGCCATCCCCTACGGAGAGTATGGGCTGCCCAAGTTGACCCGCAATATCAATTCCTTTGCGAGTGGGGTCAAAGGTACTAATGACTTTCCCCTCGGTGGGCCAATTAAATTTCGTTATTCCAACGAGGTTGTCAGCTGGCTTGCGAGCAACCTCGAGTGAGCGAGCTGGCGTTGCATCGCCGCGCTGCATGTCCGCCCATGCCTGATCAGAGAAAACTACTTTACTGCCCAAGGGTAGCGACTTTACTGATGTAATTGCCTGCGCTGCAATGGACCGCGGGTCTACGGGTCGCAATTCCAAACGATTATCCATGGGCACGGCCGCTGTCTGCGCGCCCTCTGGCGGAGCAATACGCAATACCTGACCAACTTTAATATCATTCGGATTCGATAGCGTATTCCACTCGACGATATCGCGCCAATTTTGGTTAGATTGGAGCGCAATTTTCATCAAATTGTCGCCCTTTTTAACAGTATAAAAACCAGCAGCATCCACAGTTTGCGGCTCAGGCGATTTTGAGCTTTGAGGCGGCTTTGTGCGAAGTTCGGTTCTATCGTCAATAGGTGCATTGGCGCCCATTTCTGTGCACCCTGCAATAAGCATAATGACTATGCCAATAAAAATTTTTCCCAGTGAGTGGGTCATCGTTGTCTCGTTATAAGAATGAAGCTTTTACTTAACCAAAGGTACCTGGTCGGAGCGGAACAAAATGGCATCGCTCAAGCGTCTCAGTAGTCCATTCATTTCTACGTATTCTGCGTATGAGTCGTAATTCCTGATTGCGCGTACCTACCGGTGCGGCCAGCCGGCCACCTATGGCCAGTTGGTCGAGTAGTGCCTGCGGCACTTCCATACCTGCTGCAGCCAGAATAATGCCATCGAACGAACCAATTTGCGGCAAACCCAACATTCCATCACCATAATGCAACCGAAGATTTGGAATGAGTAGCGATCGAAGATTATTTCGGGCTTGCTCATGCAGCGGGCGTATACGTTCTATCGAATAGACCTGATCGGCAACCTGCGCTAATACTGCCGCCTGATAACCACAGCCCGTACCTATTTCCAGCACGCGCGACATTTTTCCCTCTATGCCATCGCGCAAAACCTCAATCATGCGCGCAACAATATAAGGTTGGGATATCGTCTGGTGGTAGCCAATAGGTAATGACGCATCGATATAGGCCTGACTGGCAAGCCCGGGTTCGATAAACATATGACGAGGTACGGCTTCCATCGCTGCCAAAACGGTCGTATCTTTAATGCCCTGCTGAGCGAGCCGTTGAATCATAGCCTTGCGAACTGCGTCAGAGATTAGTGGAGAATCGACAGGCTTGTGCAGGCCAGCCATGGGTAGCTTTTGCGTAGAGGGCGAAGATAGCGTGCGGGCTGGTACATTGGCTGTGATTACTGCACTAGGCTCGGGTGCATGCTGAGCTGCATTGCGAGTGGCTGTCTGCAAGCTATTCAAACGTGGAGCTGCTGACGACTTTTTTCTATCAGCCGAACCCGTCACAAAATCGAGTGTGAGTGGAAAACGTTTTTTAGGGGGTTCGTGTCCCTGGCTCATGCGAGTGCCTGCCGAAGTCGATCGAGTTGAGTTAAATGAGTCAGATCTATCTGCAATGGCGTAACCGAGATAGAGCCATTAGCGACCGCATAAAAATCTGTACCCTCGCCCGCGTCTTTTGCCTTACCTGCTGGGCCTATCCAGAAAATTTCATTACCGTGAGGATCCTGCGTTCTGATAACAGGCTCTGATTCATGGCGTTTGCCTAAGTGCGTGGGCACCACACGCTGCAATTTTTCATAAGGCAAATTGGGAATATTCACATTAAGAAGAAAAGGACGATGTAATTGATCGAGCCTGCGCATGACGAAATCTTTGGCAGCACGCGCAGCGGCATCCAGATTGAGCCAGCCATGATCTACCTGAGAAAAGGCAATCGCAGGAATGCCAAATAAGAAACCTTCAGTAGCCGCTGCAACGGTACCTGAATACAGCGTATCGTCGCCCATGTTTTGCCCCTGGTTGATGCCAGAAACAACCAAGTCAGGTTTTTCATCGAGCATGCCTGTCAGGGCGATGTGGACACAATCGGTGGGCGTGCCATTAACCGAGAAAAAACCATTGGCTGCCTTCACAACGCGCAGAGGGCGATCCAGGGTCAGGGAGTTGGAGGAGCCTGAACGGTTACTGTCAGGCGCCACGACAACGATCTCGGCAATGCCAGCGAGTTGATCGGCCAGCGCATTAATGCCTGGTGCCAAATAACCATCGTCGTTACTAATCAGGATTTTCATGACCGTGATTTTACCTGAACGCAGGACTACAAAATCTTAGCTTTGAGAGCGCTCAATTGACGTGCACAAGTCTGGCTGATTGTGTAGCAATTACCCAGCAAGCTGACTAGCAATTTTGGGATAACTGCAAACATTTCGTCTTAAGCCCTGACATCCGTGCATGCAAAGATACCTTCGAATTCATATAGAGTTGATGTCAACATTACATTTCTTCATCAGATTGCATCGCACTTTGGCTAAGAAACTGCTGCACGGTGGCTATTTCGCGTGTACGCGTAAATGGCGGAAGACTTTGCCATATTCGACGACCGTAGGGCTTGGAGATAAGTCTAGGATCACAAATCATGAGTACGCCCCGATCATTTTCGTCGCGTATCAATCGTCCGGCACCCTGCTTTAAGTTGATTATGGCTTCTGGCAACTGATGTTGCATAAAACCATTCATGCCGCGTTTTTCCATTTCAGCGATGCGTGCTGCAAGCACGGGATCATCCGGTGGTGCGAACGGTAACTTGTCAATAATCACCACCGACAAAGCATCCCCACGCACATCCACGCCCTCCCAAAAACTCTGGCTGCCCACCAACACGGCATTACCCGATGCACGAAATTGTGAAAGTAGTTCTGTTCGACCCAGCTCGCC
>JAULVH010000357.1:5181-7736 GCA_032111105.1 Burkholderiaceae bacterium
CCCCAAAACCCCAAAACCCCATGATGTTGATGTAGCGTGTTTATAAATCAATTTGATAGTCTATTTCAATATGATCAATTTCTCTTCAAAAGCCACACGCAAAAGCTCGGCCGCACGTTTAACCGCTCTTAAGGTTGTGCACAATAAAAAAGCGCGACCGCCTGCGGCTTCAATGACTGGTAACGCTGCATCGATCACTGCATCGGTATAGCCTGGCGAATTAGGAGGCGGAAGGTGTGCCGGAACATACAGCAACGCCTGCTTGGCATAATCAAATGGGCTAGGCCAGGATTTTGCGGGCTCATCCGACAACCCAAGCTGATCGGTGTAATGCGAGAAATCATTTTTTACAGCTAAGGTGGCTGATGTAAAAATCCAGGCGCGTGGGGGGCCTTCACGTTGCTTGCTAAATATAGGCGCAATAGAGAGTGGGGTTTGGTGTAGCTGCAAGGCTTGGGAAAAAGCCTCTATCCACAAAACCTTGGCCGCCTGATCATCAATTAGCGCAGCATGGTTCCACGCCTCCCACTGCACTGACAACTCTATCGTGCGGACTCTGCATTGTTCTATAGTTTCTGCTCGCTCGGCCTGCGTAGACAATACCTCAGCCATCTGCTTAAGCATGGCTTTCAAATGCTCGAGTGCTGGAAAAAACGGACTGCTCTTCGCAATTTGTTCAAGCGCAAGACGGGTACCCTCAGGCGGGAAAGCTAATCGCAAATCGCGTGCGGCTTTTTCAACCGTGCTCACCAGCGAACCCCAATCCACTCCTTCGCGTGCATGAGTTAGGCCTTCTGCCAAGACATCACGACACAATTCCATCACTTGCGATGTAGAGACCGTATCACCAAAAAATAAGGTGGCGGTGTCCGGTAACTGGTGCGCCTCATCAAAAATTATAGTGTTCGCACTAGGCAGTAATTCTGCTACCCCTGTGTCTTTCAGTGCCACATCCGCAAAAAACAGATGATGATTAACGACCACTACATCGGCCTGCTGAGCTTCTTTGCGCGCCTTCATGACGAAGCAATCCTGATAGTGCGTACATTCAGCACCCAGGCAATTATCTCTGGTGGATGTGACTAAATTCCAGATCAACGCGTTTTCAGGCACGCGCGACAATTCTGATTTATCACCGCTCGAAGTCGTTTTAGCAAACCGCGAAATATCGCGTAAATAGCCTACGTCATCACGCGATGTAAGCCGACCATTTTGCTGAGTGCGATCCAGATGCAAATGGCACAGATAATTAGCGCGCCCTTTGAGTAGCGCCACGGTGACCGGCACATGCATAGCCGCACGTACGACGGGAATATCGCGCAAAAAAAGTTGGTCTTGAAGATTTTTGGTGCCCGTAGAAATAATGACTTTGCCGCCCCACATCAACGCAGGTACAAGATAGGCAAAGGTTTTACCCGTACCTGTGCCCGCTTCGGCTAGCAAGGTGCCGCAGGACTGTATGGTGTCTGCTATAGCTCGCGCCATATCGGTTTGCGATTGCCGCGGCCGAAAACCCTCTATTCCTTTGGCAAGCACACCCGTCGCAGAAAACAGATCATCGATCTCGGCATCATGTATGCCCGCAGTCGCTGCGTTAGCAGTATGTGTAACGATGTCAGTCAAATACGCGTCCGGGTAGTTAGGTAGTGCACTGTGTAACAGGGATTGCAAAAATTGCCAGAGCTTGAGGAATGACTAGGGCGATCTCAGGCCGTAGTTATTCAGATAGATATTCAAGCCGGTATATCTGGAATTAATTGCATTTTAAGTTGAATGATCTGGTCTTTCAGTTGCAGCTTACGCTTCTTGAGTCGTTGCAGCTGCAAGGCGTCTGCCGTTGGGGATACGCTGAGTGATTCTATCGCCGTGTCGAGGTCACGATGCTCTATTTCAAGCTCAACCACACGACTCCAGACCATATGGGAATCCATTATGGTTTCTCAGGCTGTTTGGGCGCATTTACACCTGCATCAGGAGCTGTACTGCCGCTCTCACGTGCTGCACCTGAGATAGGTATGGATGGGCCATCCAAAGGTCGAACTGATCGATTCTGTCGTTCGGCAATATTGCGCTCGCGCTCAGCTGCTCGGTCTTTACGCAGAAACGCATTGGCCTCAACTTCTACCTTGCGTATGTTGTACAACGCCGCGCGACGAACCTCTTTGGCATCGGCGGTACAACTCGACATAAAAAATTTATCCAGGCAATCGGTGCGGCTTTTAGCGAATCGCTGCTCGACCTGCGTGCGCACAGCATCAACCTCTGTTAACGCTATCTTTGCCGTTGCAACCGTCGTAATCGAGCCCTCCGGAAAATGCTCGAGTAGCGATTGCTCTAAAACCTCAGCCCGTACAGGAACAACAGCGAGCTGCAGCAGAATAAAAAAAACCAACGACGATTGTATAGCTCGGTGTACAAGTTTCATGTGATTCCTTAGACCATGCCTGCGGATGCCGCACTGAGTCGCATGCTTTCTTTGTATTCTCTGGATTGCATTTCCATAATTCTCGATACCGTACGGTGAAACTCATTAGACATCAAACCTTCGGTATACA
>JAULVH010000358.1:0-2111 GCA_032111105.1 Burkholderiaceae bacterium
TGATTGCGCAAGGCGTACGACGCTTTGTAGTGGCCGGTGGCGAGACCTCAGGCGCAGTTGTCAATGCGCTTGGTGTGCAGTCCTTGAAAATTGGTGCGGCAATTGATCCGGGTGTGCCATGGACAGAAGGGCGTGTTTCTACACCTTTGCTTGCTACACCTGAATCGGTATTGCTGGCTTTAAAGTCAGGTAACTTTGGTAGTGATGATTTCTTCTCCAAATCATTAGTGTCAGTGAAGTAAACAGCTAATCATGAGTGAGACATTAATCACAGAGCGTCATGAAATTTGTCGCGCCGGAAAATCCTTGTTCGATAGGGGTTATGCACATTCCACCGCGGGCAATATCAGCGTACGAACTGAGCACGGTTTTTTGATTACACCCTCTGATGCGTGTCTGGGATTTTTACAGCACGAGCAAATTGCCTTTTTTGATTTTCAGGGTAAACAGTTAAGTGGTGCACCGGCTAGCAAAACATTAGCCTTGCACCAGGCGATTTACCATGCAGAACCGACAGCCAACTGTGTCATACATACGCATTCAACGCATCTGGTTGCGCTTACCCTAAAAGGTGTATGGAAGTCTGACGACATACTGCCACCTATCACGCCGTACTACGTGATGAAAGTAGGGCATGTGCCGTTAGTGCCTTATCACCGTCCCGGTGATTCGGTCGTGGCAGAGATCGTCACGCAGTTGATTACAACAGCGCGTGCAAAATCAGCGCCGCTACGGGCGGTGATGATAGATCGCTTAGGCCCCAACGTATGGCATCAGTCGCTCGCTTCGGCGATGGCAACGCTGGAAGAACTCGAAGAAACGGCCAAACTATGGCTGCTCAGTGAACGCTCTGTACCTGCGCTTTCAGAGGAGCAGATCAACGAATTGATTACTCGCTTTAAGCTTTTTTATTAACTGATCAGCGTTACAAAATTTATACAAAATCAGCATCTCTAAACGAAAGAAATCCATGCCTATATTTTCAGCCAACCTCAGCATGATGTACAAGGAGCATGATTTCCTGGATCGTTTTGCAGCGGCCGCACGCGATGGTTTTCGTTTTGTTGAGTATCTTTTTCCGTATGATTTTTCAGCTGAACAAATTGCAGTCAGTCTCAAGAATGCGCAAGTCACGCAGTCCTTGTTTAACCTGCCTCCGGGTGATTGGGATAAAGGCGAACGAGGTATCGCTGCTTTACCTGGACGCGAAAAAGAATTTGCATTGGGGCTGGATAAGGCGCTTGCCTATGCTGATGCAACGGGCTGTAAACGTTTGCATGTGATGGCAGGGCGCATGCCACTTGATAGTCAGCAGCGCGTTAGTATTAGCGATGCCGACCGTACCGCCATGCGTCAGTCCTACATTGCGAATGTGAAGCTGGCTGCACGCGCGTGTCAGGCACAAGGCATCACTACCTTGATCGAGCCGATTAATAATCGTGATATTCCAGGTTACTTTTTAAATTATCAGCAAGATGCGCACGACATACTTGACCAGGTGAACGAACCCAATCTGAAAGTTCAGATGGATTTTTATCATGTGCAGGTGATGGAGGGCGATATAGAAATGCGCTTGCGCAAGCATTTTGCTAATGTAGGTCATGTGCAAATCGCCGGTGTACCCAAGCGTAACGAGCCTGATATAGGCGAAGTCAATTACCCTTACTTATTTACGGTGCTTGATGAGCTGGGCTATGGCGGTCATGTAGGATGCGAGTACAACCCACGCGCGGGCACGTCAGAAAACCTGGGTTGGATTCGTCCTTATCAAAAATAGATAATTTTCGTAGGCGATAATTCTCATGACACGATTAGTTGATTTGCGCAGTGATACGGTTACTCGCCCGACGGCAGGTATGCGTGAGGCCATGATGCACGCACCTCTTGGTGATGATGTATTGGGTGACGATCCCAGCGTCAACCACTTGCAAGAAAAAATTGCCGACATGCTGGGCTTTGAAGCAGCGTTATTTATGCCCACGGGCACGCAAAGTAATCTGTGCGGAATACTCGCGCACTGCCAGCGCGGAGATGAATATATTTTTGGTCAAAAAGCGCATACCTATTTGTGGGAGGGCGTTGGCGCGGCAGTATTTGGCAGCGTGCAACCA
>JAULVH010000359.1:0-3541 GCA_032111105.1 Burkholderiaceae bacterium
AAACCCCAAACGGATTAGCGACCCCCGGCCACATCAATCATCGTACCGGTAATATAAGACGACTGATCCGATAGCAACCATAAGATTGCCTCAGCAACTTCATCTGCTGTTCCGCCCCGCTTCATGGGCACGCCTTCTTTGGCGCGGTCTACACGACCCGGCTCTCCGGCGCTGGCGTGAATCTCGGTGTAAATCAATCCCGGGCGAACTGCATTGACGCGAATATTTTCTGTCGCGACTTCTTTAGCTAAGCCCATAGTCATGGAATCCACTGCACCTTTCGCTGCGGCGTAATCGACAAATTCGTTCGGCGATCCGATACGCGCTGCTGCTGAAGATACGTTTACTATTCCACCACCTTTACCGCCATGCCGTGTCGACATGCGCAGCACAGCTTCTTTGGCGCATAAAAAACTACCAATAACATTGATACCCAAAACACGCTGCCAGCGAGCTGCGTCCATTTGATCGAGACGCATAATTTTTTCCAGCACGCCCGCATTATTGACCAAGGCATTGAGCGGACCCATGTGCTCATCAACCTGTTTAAACGTATTCAGTACATCGGCTTCTACCGCCACATCGGCTTGTAGCATCAGTGCTTTGCGACCCGTTGCTCGAATGGCTTCAGCTACCTCGATCGCTGCCTTGGCATTGCTTTGGTAAGTAAAGGCCACGTCATAACCACGTTTTGCGGCGAGTATCGCTGTGGCAGCACCGATGCCGCGACTGCCTCCGGTGATCAGAATTACAGGATGAGTCATGATGAGAGTCTCCGATTTTTAATTGTGAACAAATTGTAGCCGACCTGACTCTTTACCCTTGAGTAATCAAATGCCATGGCTGGGATGGGCAGAGTGGAAGTAAACTATCGCCTTACGCATTAACGTGCTCTTGAAAACTCAATCCATGCCACGCAATCAGCCAGACTCAACCGTTAGCCGCCGCAGAAAACCAAAATTTGCACCCGTGACGCTCTCTGAACAGGATGGTGTGCGCTATTTGCACTTCGGTACTGAGTGGATACAAGGTGCCATGCGTATACGTAAACCCGACTGGATAGAGCTCGAGTATGCGCAGCAAATGATGGCCTGGATGCTTTTTATTGAAGAACCTAAACGTATCGTGCAACTGGGTCTGGGTGCAGCTGCACTCACCAAATTTTGTCGGCACTGGTATCCCAAGTCACCTGTTACAGCTGTCGAACTTAATCCTTCGGTCATCGATGTTTGTCGTTCTATGTTCAAGTTGCCCGAAGAAGATGAATTACTGACTATCATCGAAGGCGATGCGATGGATTTTGTTGAACATAGACCCAATCATCGCAGTGTCGATGTGCTGCAAATCGATTTGTATGATGCCACTGCTCGTGGACCGGTATTAGAATCTGTGGAGTTTTATCGCAGCTGTGCGGCCTGCCTGGGACGCGGTGGTATCGCAACTATTAATTTGTTTGGCGACCACCCTAGTTATCAGCGCAACATACCCGCGATATGTGAGGCATTTAACACCGTCATTTGTTTGCCAGAGGTCCATCAGGGCAATGTCGTTGTTATTGCATTTAAAAATACACCGACACTGGATTTTGCTGATCTCTATGCGCGCGCAGCGGTCATACGTGACATCACCAAACTACCCGCACGATCGTGGGTCGACGGCATCAAGTCGGCGGTGACCCAAGGCTCGCCAAAAGATCGCTGACCGCAGGCCAGCGTAAACGAACACCTAATTCGATTTTCATACGGTCGTTAGCTAAACGCCGCGATTCCGACATGAACGACAGCAGCATAGGCGAGACTTGTTTCGATAATTCTGTACGCGGTACGCGCGGCGGTAGCGGTAATTTAAATGCGGTAGCGACTTGATCGAAATAGTCACCCATCTTCAAACACGAATCATCCACGGTGTGATAAATCCGCAGCGGCTGCGCCCGAAACAAAGCTAAGGCAATGATCTGCGCCAGATCATCGGCATGAATATGATTGGTGTAAACATCCTCTGAGTCCAGCAAAGCGGGCGTGCCTAGTCGCAAACGCTCTAAAGGTAGTCGGTCTGCAGCGTAAATACCGGGCACCCTGAGTATCGACAGCCTACCCTCATTGTGGCGTGCCCAGCGCCGCAAAACCTGCTCAGCGTCCACCCGACGCTGTGCGCGAGCGTTAACGGGCGCCACGGGTCTGGTCTCGTCAAAGTAGGCCCCTTTGCAATCGCCATAAACACCGGTGGTACTGACATAAACGAGCCTGCCATGTCGGGGTAAAATGGCGACCAGATTGCGAGTGCGTTGATCTAGCGTACCCTGCGCAGGCGGTGGCGCAAGATGCACCACCAGATCCGCCAGCCCCTTTAGCCTGTACAAACTCTCTGGATTATCCAGATTGCCCAGCAAGGGGATAGCACCTGCAGAACGTAATTCAGATAGACGCTCTGGCTGACTGGTCAGAGCGAAAATGCGAAAACGTGCTCGTAGCAAAGGTATCAAGCGCAGCCCTACATCGCCGCACCCGATGATGAGTAGGCGGGGTCTGTCCAGCCCTTTTAACTGTTTGTTTTTCATTCGCGAGATTGTATGACGTTCCAGGTTCTTGTTAATCCCAGTGGTCGGCAGTTTAGTTGTGACGCCGGTGAATCTATTTTAGCCGCCGCTATCCGAGCAGGAGTTGGCCTGCCCTATGGCTGTAAAAATGGGGCCTGCGGTAGCTGCAAAGGCAAACTGGTTTCAGGCCAGGCCGAACTGGGCCCACACCAGGAGCGCGCTCTCACCCCAGCCGAACAGGAAGCTGGCCTGACCTTGTTCTGTTGCGCCATGCCACAGTCTGATGTGGTGGTGGAAGCTCGCGAAGTTCTGGGCGCAGGAGAATTCCCCGTCAAGAAGCTGCCATCGCGTGTAGCAAAAATCGAGCGCCTGACTGACGACGTTATTGTTCTGTCGTTACAGCTGCCCGCAACTGAACGCATGCAGTTTAAAGCTGGGCAATACATAGAATTTTTACTCAAAGATGGTAAGCGTCGCAGCTACAGCATGGCCACTTCGCCGCACTCTGATGAATTACTTGCTTTGCACATACGTCATATGCCCGGCGGGCTGTTCACCGACCAGGTATTTAGCAGCATGAAAGAAAAAGACATACTGCGTTTCGAAGGCCCGCTGGGTACCTTCTTCCTGCGTGATGACTCAGAAAAACCCATCGTCATGGTGGCTTCGGGTACGGGCTTTGCCCCTATTAAATCCATGATAGACCACTGGTCGCATCAAGAATCCACCCGGCCGATTACGTTATATTGGGGCGGTCGCCGTCCTAGTGATTTGTACATGAATGAGTTGTGTGAAGAATGGGCAAAAACTCTGCCACATTTCCATTACGTACCTGTGATCTCTGACGCACTGCCTGAGGATCAATGGACTGGTCGTACCGGATTCGTGCACCAGGCAGTCATGCACGATCTGCCCGATTTGTCGGGATATCAGGTTTACGCTTGCGGCGCGCCAGTGATGGTCGACGCAGCACAGCGCGACTTTGTTGCTCAGTGCCAGTTACCC
>JAULVH010000359.1:3551-6192 GCA_032111105.1 Burkholderiaceae bacterium
ACTTCTGAAGCCGATCTCGTTAATTCCTAAATCATGAATAAGCCTGAACATTTGCACTCAGCGTTCGATCAGTACTCCACCGATTCGCTGCTCTTCATCACTAATCGCCCTCCTCTGGTTTTTACCGAAGGTCATGGCATGTGGCTGACTGACCATAATGGCAAACGCTATTTGGATTGGCTACAGGGTTGGGCAGTCAATTGTCTGGGGCATTCACCCGAATGCATACAAACTGCCTTAGTAGCACAAGCAAAAAAAGTTATTAATCCTTCGCCTGCATTTTTTAATGAGCCCTCTATCAAGCTCGCTAAAATGCTGACATCGCATTCATGCTTTGATCGCGTGTTTTTCGCTAATAGCGGTGCTGAGGCTAACGAAGGCGCTATTAAATTAGCGCGCAAATGGGGCAAATTAAACCCCAACAAAAGTAACCAGCATCGCTACGAAATCATCACCTTCAATCACAGCTTTCATGGCCGTACACTGGCTACGATGTCGGCTTCCGGCAAAGCGGGCTGGGACACTATGTTCGCACCCCAGGTACCCGGCTTTCCAAAAGCAGAGCTAAATGATTTAGCCAGTGTTGAAGCACTGATCAACGACAAAACTGTTGCTGTCATGCTTGAGCCCATACAAGGTGAAGGTGGTGTCATACCTGCATCGCGTGAATTTATGCAAGGCTTACGCGCGCTCACCAAAGAAAAAAATATTTTACTCATCGTCGATGAAGTGCAATCTGGCATGGGGCGCTCAGGTAAATTGTTTGCGTATCAGCTATCTGACATAGAACCGGACATCATGACCTTGGGTAAAGGTATAGGCGGCGGTGTGCCGCTGTCGGCCTTACTCTGCACCGAAGCGGTTGCTGTGTTTGAGCCCGGTGATCAAGGGGGTACGTATAACGGCAATCCTCTCATGACCGCTGCGGGGATAGCCGTACTAGAGACCTTGCTCTCACCTGGATTTTTGCAATCCGTTATGGACAAAGGCAATTATCTTAAAGCAGGCTTATTAAAATTATGCGAACAACACGGCTTGGAAGGCGAGCGCGGCGAAGGCTTGCTGCGCGCACTAAAGCTGGGTTCACCTATCGGTGGAAAAATTGTTGAATTAGCGCGTGATCTCGAACCTGTAGGTCTGCTGCTTAATTCTCCGCGTCCTGATTTGCTGCGCTTTATGCCAGCACTAAATTTAAGTACCGAAGAAATTGATTTGATGCTGAGCTTGCTGTCGGATGTGATTACGTTGGCTCAGGAAAATTCATAATCGCGTGACTTTTATGATTTAGTACAGCAGTAACGCTGAATTTTTTGATATAAAAAAAGCCTGCATCTGCAGGCTTTTTCGTAACACGCCATTGCGGCATTATTTTTTGGGTGGAATATACAAGTCCGTAATACTGCCCAAGCCCATCTCAGCAGCAAACATAGGCGTCTCGGATAACGTGGGGTGTGCATGCACGGTGAGGGCTAAGTCTTCTAAATCTGCACCCATCTCCATGGCTAGCACTGTCTCAGCCAATAATTCACCCGCATTTATGCCGACGATACCAGCACCGATGATGCGCTTGGTGGTGGGATCCCATAAGAGTTTGGTAATACCATCATCACGACCCATAGCCAGCGCGCGACCGGAAGCGGCCCACGGGAAGCTGGCTTTTTCAAATGGTATGCCTTTGGCTTTGGCTTCTGTTTCGGTAACTCCCATCCACGCAATTTCAGGATCGGTATAGGCTACGGATGGGATAGTCATCGCATCAAACGCTACCTTGTGTCCGGCAATAACTTCGGCGGCGATTTTTGCTTCATTGGTGGCCTTGTGCGCGAGCATAGGATCACCACAGATATCGCCAATCGCATAAATATGCGGCACATTAGTTTTTTGCTGTTTATCGACAGGAATGAAGCCACGGTCATTGACGATCACACCGGCCTTTTCAGCGGCAATATCTTTACCATTGGGGCGACGTCCAACCGCTAACAACACCATGTCATACAACTGCGGCTCAACGGGTGCTTGCTCGCCTTCAAAAACAGCTAACAAACCATTGGCTCTTGCTTCGAGACGAGTGACTTTGGTTTTCAGATAAATCGCTTCGTAGCGTTTTTCAATTCGCTTATGTAGTGGTTTGACCATATCGCGATCAGCTGCCGGAATTAAACCATCAGCAAACTCAACAACTGTCACCTTGCTGCCGAGCGCGTCATACACACACGCCATCTCCAGACCTATGATGCCGCCACCTATGACTAACATGCGTTTAGGTATCTGACGCAATTCTAGCGCGCCCGTGGAATCCACCAAACGCGGATCGTCATACGGAAAACCCGGAATACGCGTAACCGATGAACCCGCCGCAATGATCGCGTTTTTAAACGCGATAGTTTTACTGCCTTCAGCAGTCTCTACGGTGATGGTGTTGGGTGAAGAAAATACACCCTTGCCCTGCACTACATGCACCTTACGTGCTTTGGCCAAACCGGTTAAACCGCCGGTGAGTTTTTTGATGATGCTCTCTTTCCAGCCACGCAGCGCATTGATATCAATTTGTGGAGCAGCCATCTTGATACCGAAGTGGGACATCTCCTAAGATTAGTTAATAACTATTGCAGCATGCCACAAGGCCTAGGAAGGTATGCAA
>JAULVH010000360.1:0-2350 GCA_032111105.1 Burkholderiaceae bacterium
GGGCTTTTTGTTTGTATTGGTAGGTCGTGCAAGATTCGAACTTGCGACCAACGGATTAAAAGATGTTGTTGTTCGACAAATTGCCAATAAAAACAATGGCTTATATAAACTTAAGTTTACTGTGCAATAAACTGTGTTAAGCGATGCCCGTGTGTGAATTTTGTCTGGACGGTCTAGGGGCGTCAAGAATATGGACAGGGGTAGGTGACTTTTTGGTTGGCTAGTGTCCAGACTTTTGACAGCTCAGACATTTTTGCAATTTAAGAGTGTCAAAAATATGGCTGGAATAGATTGAATAAGTTGCTATTCAAGAACCTTGCAACGGATCGCTTATTTCATTCGTGGGCTTGGAAAGAAGTCGCTTTCAGCAGAGATGAAAATATTTTTTTAAGCGTTTTGAGGTTAGACTTAATTTTTAGTGTTGGCCTAGATAAAAAGCCCCACCTTGTGAGTGGGGCTTTTGTTTGATATTGGTAGGTCGTGCAAGATTCGAACTTGCGACCAAAGTATTAAACGATGTAGTTGTAGTGTAAAAACAATTAAATTTAATGACTTATTTTTTAAGTAGTTGGATTGTTCGGACATGGCGGCATTGTGCCCGCAGTGATGGGTTCGTTCTTTGAATGGTTATTATTAATATATAAACTTTTGCAATCATCGCCATAGCGCATTAGACTAATTTTCATGTACCTAAACGCACGCGAGACTAGGCTCCTTTCCAAGGCATTCGGTTTGTTGGCCGAGGGTCTGTCTGCGGCTGATGTGCGTGAGCAGTTGGGTTATTGTTTGATGGAGATCCTGCAAGCAGATTTTTTCGCTTCCTTCGTGTGGGATGATTCAGAGGCCAAGTTTACTGAAGGTGTCTCCATCAATATGGACCCAACGAATCTTGGTGCTTACGACGCCTATTATCAATTTCACGATCCCATCACCTTTCATTTGCAGCGGCGCAGAGTGCCCACCTTGGTGACGCAGGTCATGCCACAGCGCGAGCTGATGCAAACCGAGTTTTACAATGACTTTTTAGCGCGTGATGGGCTGCATTGGGGTGTGAATGTCTATAGCTATGTAGATAGCCGTAATATCGGCGATTTACGAATTTGGCGTCGGCGAGGCAGGGCAAACTTTGATCGCCACACGCTGGATCTCTTGAGTTTGATCGAGCCAGCATTTACCAAGGCGCTACGGCATAACTCAGATGCTATTGCCTCGGTCCAGCAGGATTCAACGTATCTATCATCGCTGTCGGCGCGTGAACGAGCCGTTGCGCAATTAGTGACTCAGGGACTTACCGATAAAGAGATCGCGATACGTCTCGCTGTTGAGCTTTCGACTGTACGGACCTATTTAAAACGAATTTTTGCCAAGCTAGGTCTGAACCGGCGCAGCGGCATGGCCGCCGCGCTCGTTAAAAACCATTGACTATTTAGCGTTTAGCGGGTGGTGGCAAGCGCCCAAACAAGTTCTCCAACGCCAGCCCAATGCTGATCAATTTTCGATCGCTACCAGCTGGACCGTCCAATTCAATTCCCACAGGTAGATTGCTTGAGGCACCGAGTGCAATAGGAACCTGCAAACCCGGGATGCCTGCATTGCTGCCCGGATCCGTGTTCTGAATATAGGCTAAGAAATTACCCAGGCTGCTTGATTCGGGTATGGCATCCATCGCAACTTTAGTCACTGTCGGGAAAACCAGCGCATCAATCTTGTACTTGTTAAAGGTCGATTGGTACAGCTTGATGAGTGCAGGCCGGCTGTTACTCATGGCTGCATCATAGGCAGGCTTCGCATCGACGAGAGTGTTGTCTGGTCCAGGAAGTTTGCGTGGGATGACCAGACCGTCGTAGGTGCCTTTAACATCAGGACTGGAGATTTCCTTGGCAATATCGGTAATCGTGATGCCTGAGCCACTCTTGTTCAGATAGGCCACCATATCGTCGTAAGCTTCATAAAGCGCAACCGGGAAGCCGATTTGACCATTCAACTCCAAGAGTCCTGGAATCTCGACATCGACGATGGTGACTCCAGCCTCCTTCATTTTTTGCAAAGCCATATCAAATGCGGCTTGGGTATCCGCATCCAGATTAGCTAGCGTAGGCGCGAATACGCCGACACGAAGCTTTTTTAAATCGGCTGCGCGGGTTGCAGAGTCGCCGGTAATGACGCGGTCGAGAAGTTCGACGTCCCTCATGCTGGCGGCCATAGGGCCAGCGGTGTCACGCGTACGAGAGATTGGCGCAATCCCGGCTTGCGAGTACCGACCAACGGTGGGTCGTAGCGATGAACAGCCATTCAATGCACAAGGGACACGCACTGATCCACCCGTATCCGTACCTAGACCTGCAGGGAC
>JAULVH010000360.1:2360-5255 GCA_032111105.1 Burkholderiaceae bacterium
TTCGCGCGGAGACCGCAGCGGCAGTTCCAGAAGAAGAGCCACCCGCAATCTTTGTGCTGTCGTAAGCGTTTCGAACGCCAGCTGCAGGGCTGCTCGAGAAGCTTGGATTAAAGCCCGACACGCCGAATGCCAATTCATGCATGTTGGCCTTGCCGATAATGATGGCACCTGCTGCGCGAAGCTTGGCCACAATCGGGGCATCTTTCTTCGGAACATACTTCAACAGTGCCTTTGTCCCGGCCGTGTTGGGTAGACCTGCGACCTCAATATTGTCTTTAACGACAATTGGTACGCCCTCTAGTGGTCTGCAGCGTGCACCACTTTTTCTTGCTGCATCCGCTTGCTTAGCTGCAGCGAGCGCACCGTTATCATCGAGCGTGATAAATACATTGAGTTCGGCAAGTACCTTGGCTCGGCTCAACGCTGCGGTGACCAATGCCTCACTCGTGACTTTGCCAGCGCAAAAATCGGCAGTAGCTTTCCCTGCTGTGAGATTGTCAAAACCGATCGCCGATTGGTCAGCATAAACAGATGGTGCAACCAAGAGCGTCACTGCGAAGAGACTGGCCGCAGCTTTTGAGAAGCTTTTCTTGTGCATTATGTTCTCCTGAGTTTTTGTCGAGCCAACTGTGACCCATGGAGAATTCTGTTGGGAAAAAGTTAGGCTGTCTGTCCTCATTGTTGGGGACATGGCGATCATGTATGACCTCCCATCGGTATCCATCGCCAAACGCGGGGGAGGGGGTAAAACCCGGCAATCCAATAAAAGCGTAATCAATAAACAAATAGGACGCTTATTTTCAGAGCCATGAGAAGTTGGCAGAGTCCAATCGAAAAAACGGGAGGCTAGAGATTGACTTTGTAATAACGGAACAGTAGATTGAAAGTTCTCATTAAGATGGACATAAGGATCACACAAAAACATTCGAATTGATCCTTAATGCCGATTGGGTTAATAAAAATGAAAAAACAAATAAAACAATTTATCTTTATTTTATTTTTTTCTTTGTTTGCGATTGTCCAATATGCCCATGGGCGTGTGGTGTTATCTGAGTCGATGCCCATCCTTTTTAAGGATGCCGACATTAGGATTTATGAAGATACCTCAAATCAAGCTGACTACTTAAATGTCTTGGGAAAGTTGGATTATTTTGTTACCCCCACTGATATCAAAACCTTTAAACCTTATGTTAGCTACTGGGTTGTTCAGAAAATAGTTAATGAATTAAATCAAGACAGAGAATTACAAATTGATCATTCCGGCTGGAGAGAGCTTACGGCTTACGTCATAGATTCAAAAGGAAATGCATCTATGTTGAAATCAGCGGGATTTGTTGGTAACCACAATCCCTTTCTTGCAGCCAATCCTGGGGTAACTAAAATTTCAGAATTTCAAAGTCAATTCCCTTCATTCATTTTAAAAAAAGGCGAAGAGGTAACGATATTGACGAGTGTTAAATTCCATCCAGTATTTCCAAGCAAATCATTTTCATTCAATTTTTATGATAAGAGTACATTTTCTGAATTTAGGCGATTCAGTCTGTACTTGGAGGGTTTATTATTAGGAACTTTGTTTGCGCTGACTATTTTTGCGGTATTTAATGCTTATCACTCGAATGACCGAGTAAATATTCATTACGCCATATGGATTACAACGGCATTTTTTTCTGTTTCGTCATTACACATTATTGATGGACATCGTCTATTTGAATTTTTCTTTAACGTTGAGAACTATGTATTTCCCTGGTCTGACACAATTGCTTATGTAATTTTTATTGTTCTCGCTTTTGGTCAATCGATAAGCTATATAATTTTTGCACGACAATATTTAAATATTAAAAAATATTTCCCAAAAATTCAGATTATTACTAATGTTTGGATTGCCTATGCTGTGATGTATGGATTTCTCGCGGCAACTGGAGAATTCTATAAAGAGGATACATTTTTTAGCGCGGCCATCATTGCGCCTACTTATAGTATTGCTGTAGGTGGAATTTTATTGACTTTATTTGTGTGTAGTTACCTCCGGTACAGAGCAGGTTTTGGATTCGCTATTTTCTTTACATACGCAGTTATTCCTTATCTTGTATTTCGTTTAAGTTTTTTGTTTGGAATAATTGGAATTTCCTCACCGTTTCAAATGTTGCCTGACTACGGCATTGGATATTTTTTGAAAAATCCATGGACTAATCAAGCATTTGGCGTTTGTATGGAGGCGATGATCATGGCGCTTGCAGTGATAAGTCGCGCGCGTTGGCTTCAAAATGAACTAACAATTAGCGCTGAAAATCACAGCGAATTAATTAAAAAGCAAAATCAAATCCTTGAAACTACAGTAGAGGATAGAACGAGAGAATTGCGTATCAAGCACGAATTAGTTTTGAGTTCAGTGAATTACGCAAGTCGTCTACAAAGGGGGCAGTTACCACGTTCTATTCGAATCGATAATCGATTCAGTTCTTTTGACACTATCTGGGAGCCTCGCGATGTTATCGGCGGGGATGTTTATTGGGTTTCATCGTCGCTTCATCCAGGTCCTTTCATACTCGCGGTAGCTGATAGTACGGGACACGGTGTTCCGGGCGCGATGCTATCGCTTTTGGTGAGTAATTCCTTAGAGCGTATCTATGCGAATGATACTGAACAGGATCCGGCTACTGCATTATTGTCGTTAGATCGATATGTGCGCCTAGGTTTAAACCAAGATCGCGCAGACAGTGAGAGCGATGATGGTTGTGATGCAGCAGTACTGCGTATCAATCCGGATCAAAAAATACTCGAATTTTCTGGCGCGAAGTTGGGGTTATTTCGTGTTACTGATCAAGGATTTTTAACTAGGTATTCCGGTGCGAGATGCAGTTTGGGCTATCAAGAACCAATACTAGCTAAATATCA
>JAULVH010000361.1:0-1239 GCA_032111105.1 Burkholderiaceae bacterium
TGGGCCTAAATGCGCTCTGTTGCCCGTGAGCGGGCCCGCATGACCTATGCGCACAACCAGCTCTGGTGCGCATAGGTCATGCGGGCCCGCATGACCTATGCGCACAACCAGCTCTTGTGCGTGTGCAGCAGAGAGCAAAACACACAGGGATGAGAGGGCTATTTGGGCGCAGGAATAAAGACGCATGGGGTTTACCTTTCGTAGAAAATGAGTAAGTTAGGCGGCTATGATGACAAGGAGATACAGATTTATTGCGAATTCCAATGTGAGCCAGCGCAGCAGAGCGACGCGGGGTCACGTGAGGCCAGGGTTTAGCTTCGACCAGTTAACGAGAAATGTCTTGTGTTCATTTAATCAGTGATTCCATAAGTCGTTTTTAAAAAGTTAATCTTTGTGCATGCCTTATGCATTTCATTGCTGAGTTGCAGCAGATTACCTCGATTGACAGTAGTACATTCAAACAGCTCTTGGTAGCATAGCGAACCTTGCAGGCAGACTTCAAGCACATACGCGCTATCGCTGGTTGTCAATACCTAAAAACTTACAATTACAAACTTTTTCATCGGAGACTACATGGCAAACGTCAGTCAGCGCGCTCAAGGCCTGGGCACAGAAAACGCTTTTATTGTTCTTGCAGAAGTCAATAAGCTTATACGAGAAGGCCATGACGTTATTTCATTTTGCATAGGCCAGCCAGATTTTCATACTCCTATGAATATTCAGGATGCCGGTGTGAAGGCCATACGCGAAGGACGTCACGGGTATACCCCATCAGCGGGCATTGCCGAATTGCGTCAGGCCGTTGCCGATGATTTCACTCGTACTCGCGGTATCAAAGTCGATGCTGATGATGTGGTGGTAGCCGCAGGTGCCAAACCATTTATTGCGTACACCATACTCACCACCACAGATTATGGCGCAGGTGATGAAGTTATTTATCCGGTACCAGGATTTCCGATTTATGAATCACAAATCAAAGCTAGTGGTGCAGTAGGGGTGCCAGTTTATCTGCGTGAATCGCGTAACTTTAGTTTTGATCCGCAAGAATTAGCTGACAAGATCACGCCTAAAACCAAGTTGCTGATTTTGAATTCACCGCAGAATCCTACCGGCGGCATCATTCCTAAAAAAGATATGGAAGCAATAGCCGAGATTTTGCGCAAGCATCCGCAGATCTGGATTTTTGCTGATGAAATTTATGGCCGATTGATTTATGACGGTGAGTTTGTCTCCATCGCC
>JAULVH010000361.1:1249-22579 GCA_032111105.1 Burkholderiaceae bacterium
TGCAAGAGCGCACGATTATTTCTGATGGTTGTTCTAAAACCTGGGCCATGACAGGCTGGCGTTTAGGATTTGCTGCCAACAAGAAGCTGGCACCATTCTTTACTACGTGGATTACGAATACCGAATCCTGTGCATCGCAAATAACGCAATGGGCCGGTGTAGAGGCCTTGAATGGTCCGCAAGATGATGCTAATCGTATGCGCGATATATTTCATCAGCGTCGCGATTTAATCGTTGGTCTGCTTAATCAAGTACCTGGCGTGACCTGCAAAAATCCAGGTGGTGCATTCTATGCGTGGCCGAATGTCACCGAGGCGTGTAAGCTCACAGGCTGCAAAGATTCAGAAGAGTTCCGTAAACGCTTACTTCTAGAGGCGGGTTTGGCTGTGCTGGCCGATATACATTTCGGCCCGCGCGTGGAAGGTGAAGGCCAACACATACGCTTAAGCTATGCGGCATCCGATGACGCCATCAAGCAAGGTGTACAGCGCATGACGGATTTCATCAATAAGAACCGCGTTTAATTTTTTTAAACCGTCGCGATGGGCGCAACAGGTGAGCCCACCGCGCCGGGTAATCGCAGCGGCGGAGCGGTCAGCAAAAAGCGTGAACGCTGATGGGCGCGCAGCCATTGTGCCAAGGGTGTTAAGTGCCACAACTCACCCAGATGTATGCCCAGCTTAAACAGGCAGTGCTCATGCAAAGGCAAGGTCGCACACGAGCCGCTGTGATGGGTAGCGGGGTGGGCTTCTACCGCATAGTTATCAGCTATCAGTACCGACAAACCAGTATCGCTAATCCATTCCAGTAGTTTGGGATCACGACCTTCCAGTACCGCACAACTGTTGGCAAGTAGTTGTTCATCGGGCTGACGATTCATGCCCAATAAAAGATCAGCAAAACCTGTGTGCAGGCACACCATATCCCCTGACTCTATAGTGATGCCATCCTTACTAAGTATCTCAGCGAGCACTGTGTAATCAACATGCACCCGTTGATTACCCAAGTGCGCATGCAGATCTATCATCACAGCGCGCCCTTGCACGCAACGTTCTGCCATTTTTTCTATACCCAAGGCGCGTGCGTTGGACGTTGAGCCTGCGTCCATAGCAGGTGCGATACCTGCATCCGATGCGACGCTAGGCCCAATAATATCGACACCCGCACGATACCCATTGTAATAAACAGCTGTCGCTTCACCATTGTCATTGGCATCAAACAGTGAGCCTACATGCGCCAAGCTATCCCACTGAGTGCTGTACTGCAGATAAAGTATCGCTAAATCATCACTCACCACATCAGTATGCAGAGGATTATCTTTGCCCAAAACGTAATTCATGTTGGGCTGTTGATTGCGCAAGGTCGGTCTTAGTACCGGCGGGTGGCGGCGTGGATTTAATACATTCCCACCGGGTACATCCAATGGCAGCGACAGATTAAAACTTAAACCTTCGTGTACTTCAGCTATACCTTGCAGCACCTTAGCGGGCGTAATCAGATTGAGTCGACCGGCTTGATCATCTGCTCCAAAATCTCCCCAATTTGAACCGGGAGGTCGTTTTTCCCAGCGAGTAGGTGCTTGCATGACGACCTCCGTAAGTGAATTATTTTTAGTATCCGACAGCTGCGCCGTCACTTCTCGGATCAGAACCGCCGACACGAATACCACTGACCGGATCTATCGTAATGCCATGCGCATGGCCAGCGAGTTCATTCCAGTCTGGCCAGCGATTCAGTGTATGTCCGCGCTGTTCTAGTGTTTTGTAGGTTGCATCAGGAAAGCGTCCTTCTATGTGTAGCGTATCGCGCGGTTCACCTATCGCGAAGCGGCCAGAAAGCCAGCGTGGTGCCTCTAATGCTTGTTGTATATCGCAACCAAAATCCATCATCGCAATATAGGTTTGTAATTGTATTTGCGGCTGACCATCAGCACCCATGCAGCCGACCACACTCCACAGTTTGCCATTGCGCTTACCTATAGAAGCGATCAAGGTATGCAGGGGAATTTTTCCAGGCTCGAGTTTATTTGGGTGCTGCGCATCGAGTGAAAAATACGCACTGCGATTTTGTAAAACAATGCCAGTATCACCAGCCACCACGGTTGAGCCAAACACACCATATAAACTATGAATCAGCGATACGGCATTACCTTCAGCATCAACCACAGCGATATACACGGTGTCGCCAGTCAGGCTGCCATAAGAAGGAATTTTGTCCCATGCCAAAGCATGTTCAGCATCTATTAGTGCGCGTCGTTCAGTGGCATATTCTTTTGAGATCAGCCTGTCCATAGGTATGTCAGTAAACTTGGGGTCGGCAATGTAGCGATCTCTGTCGTGATAAGTAATTTGTTTTGCTTGTACCAGCAGATGCACATGATCAGGGCCGAGGAAGCCGGTTTTTTTCAGATCAAGTGGCTCAACTAAATTGAGCATTTCGATCACAGCAAAGCCTTGCGTCGGTGCGGGTGTTTGGTACAGCGTCAGGTCATGGTACTGACCCACCAATGGCTGGCCCCATTCTGCATGCTGTGTATGCAAATCGTCTTTAGTAAAAAATCCACCACGTTGCTGCACATAGTTGGCAAGTGCTTCAGCCACCGGGCCATCATAAAAACCATGACGACCATCTTTGCCTATGGATTCGAGTGTATTTGCCAGCCCTGGATTGCGCAGTAGTGATCCGGCTTGTGGCACACCATTTTTTAAAAAGATGGCTGCTGCATCGGGTTCGGCACGAAGCTCTTTTTCTGTTTTGGCTATCCATCCGGCGAGTCGCGCTGTGACTGGAAAACCATCACGCGCATAACTTACTGCTGATTGCAGGTTACGTGCCATAGGAAGCTTGCCGTACTTGGCATGCGCCTGACACCAGCTATCGACAGAACCCGGAGTCGTTAAGCTGGCAGGCAAGATGCCGCGAAATGGAATTTCTGTCATGCCGCGGCTAGTGAAGTACTCCGTGCTGGCAGCAGCGGCAGCGCGTCCACCACCGTTTAAAAAATGTACATCACCCGTTTTAGCATCATGAATTAACCAGAAAGCATCGCCGCCCACACCTACCATATGGGGGTAAATTACCGCTAGCGCAGCACTCGTCGCAATAGCGGCATCCACAGCAGAGCCGCCAGCACGCAATACATCAATGCCTGCTTGCGAAGCGAGTGAATGAGGGCAAGTAACCATGCCATGCGGGGCCAGGGTCGCTGGGCGGCCGGTGGTGATATTCAAAATGAATCTCCTGAAGTTTTTATAGACTGCGATTTGATCGCTAAAAGTAATAATTTACACTAGTGAAGCAATGATTAAATAAAAGTGAAGATTTCATTAAATTAATCAAAGAACAGACAACTGATATTAAAAGTCATTTATAAAAATAGATAGGTAGTAGCCGCAAGCCTACTGATCGTCGTAAGCAGCGGTAACCAACTGATTTGATGTTAAATTAGGGAGATGCTGATTTATGGTGAATTTTATGGCGAGCCAGCGCAGCTGTGCGACGCGGGGCAAAGTAAATCAACGGGTTAGCTTGGTTACTAACTCAAGAAATGTCATTTTTTTTATTTAATCAGTGCTTCCTTGGATGCGTAATTTTCTAAAAAAATAAATAAAGGAGACAACATGGCTATCTATGAAATGCGTACCTATCAGGTAATCGTCGGCAAAATGGGTGAGGTCGTGGAGTTGTATAAAACGCAGGGTTATCCAGCGATTGAGCGACACCCTAAAAAGCTGGTTTCCTACTTTATAGGGGATATAGGCGCATTACATCAGTTAATCCATATCTGGAAATTTGATGATGATGCGGATCGCCGTGCTTTTTGGGCAGGCTTGTTTGCGGATGAACAGTTTATGGCCTTTGCGCAAAAAGTGAGGCCTTTAGTGGCAGCGCAAGAAAACAAGCTGATGATGGCTGCTCCCTGGGGACCGACGGTTTAAGCATCGTATGCGTTAAAGATTCGCTGTAGGGTGATGCTCCTGGATGATTAATGTCATGGGGTAAGCCCTACAACGAGCACCATGTTGCGCCTTACGCACAGTCTGTATGAGTTTAAGGACGCCCATCAATTATTATCTGATTTTTTTGCTGAGGTCGATTCGGTACTATACGAAGTGAGGGGCAAATGAAAATCATCAAAATCGGTATCGCACCGAAAGAAAAAATTCGTGAGCGTGCCTTGGCGATTGCCAGGGGAGAGATCAAACCTAAAGCGTCCGATCCTAAGATATGGTTTACCTCTATGCGTTCGTTGTCTCAGGTTTTGAGTGATGAAAATCGTGCTCTATTAGAGGTCATCCGCGTGGCACAGCCCGCTTCAATCAGTGAACTGGCAGACATCACTGGCCGCAAGCAGGGCAATCTTTCACGTACTCTCAAAACAATGTCGCGCTATGGGTTAGTGAAATTGGAAAAAAATGATCGATCCGTGCGTCCGATCACGCAGGCTGAGAGCTATCAGATCATGGCTTGAGTCGGTTCTGCTGGCGGTGAATATGCAGGAAGAACGGCTCAGCATGACATGCCACAGTTCCTGATTTTTCGTCCTCGCTACGCTTCGCCCCCTGGCTCGTGATCATGATGTGCAGTCACCAGGGCGGCATGGGTTGAACAAAGAGTTGGTACGTCACATCAAAAACACGCCTTTGCCTGAAGTTTGCTGATCAAAAATTTTGTAAGCCTCTACACCCTGCTCGAGTTTCCAGCGGTGGGTGAAGAGGCCATCGACATTAATTTTTCTATCAGCGACAAAATCATTGCATTCTTTTTGGCCTACAGTTGAAAAAGTCCATGAGCCGATCACAGTCACTTGACGACGCAACATGTCGCGACTGACATCGATAGTGACCTGACCGCCTTCGCCTATAAAACACGCCTTGCCCCAACTGCGTACACATTGCACAGATTGCAGTCGCGCTTCGGGTGATGACGATGAATCGATAGATACATGCGCACCCAAGCCCTGAGTTAATTGGCGTATGGCTGCGACTGCATCGGTCTTGGTGGGGTTGATGATTTCAGCAGCGCCGAATTCTTTGGCACGCGCTAATCGTTCATCGCTAATATCCAGCGCAATCACGCGCATGCCCATGGCAGCGGCGAGTTGAGTGGCAGATAAACCGACGGGGCCTTGTCCAAACACGGCGATGGTTTGATCTCCACTGGCTTCCAGTCTGTGCAATGCGCCCCACGCAGTTCCGGTACCGCAGGCAATAGCAGCGCCCGTTTCAAAGGATAATTCATCACGCAATTCAACGATGGTGTTGGCTGGACATTTCATGTACGTTGAATGACCACCATGACCAGTGATGCCATAAATTTCTGCCACACCCTCCACACACATTTGCTGCCAACCAGTAGAGCAATGGGGGCATGCACCGCAGCCGCGGTAGTGATGCACCATCGCGCGCTGACCAACGTAGGCTTGCTTAGGATTGACATTCGATCCAACGGCTACCACCACACCACAAGGTTCATGACCGGCAATCACGGGCATGGCTTCGGTATAGCCAAGATTTTTAAGGCCTTCACCAAACGGCGCGCGATACACTTTTAAATCACTGCCGCACATACCCGATGCTTTCATTTCGAGTACGACGTCGTTTGGCCCAGGCGTAGGATCGGGAAACTCCTGCATAGTTATTTTTCTGTCGCCTGCAAATACGATGCCTTTCATACGATCTCCTGTTTTTTTGTTTAGCGCATGATGAATGGATTAGCGGGCGCGCCTTCGGAATACGATATCCAGGTGCTCTTGGTTTCGAGATAGTGGCGTATAGATTCAACGCCGCTTTCACGACCGATGCCCGAATGCTTCATGCCACCAAAAGGCATCATGTAGCTAACAGCGCGGTAGGTGTTAACCCACACCGTACCGGCGCGTAGTTCTTTGGACATACGAACGGCACGACCTATATTTTCAGTCCATACACCTGCTGCCAGTCCATAAACCGTATCGTTAGCCAAACGAATGGCTTCTGCTTCGTCTTCAAAGCCGATGATAGACAACACAGGGCCAAAGACTTCTTCGCGCGCTATGCGCATTTGCGGGGTTACATCCACAAATATAGTCGGCTCTACGAATTGTCCACCCGGCAGATCTGGCGCGGCATTGCCACCCAATATGCAGCGTGCACCTTCTTTTTTTGCGATATCTATGTAATCAAGAATTTTTTGATACTGCGCAGGTGTAGTGACTGGCCCGATGTTGGTATCGGCATCCATAGGATTACCTTTGCGTGCAGTAGCACCCAGTTCAGCGACCTTTTTTGTAAATGCTTCTTTGATCGAGTTTTGTACTAACAAGCGCGAGCCAGCGATACAGGTTTGACCTGTTGCAGCAAAAATTCCTGAGACGACACCGGCAGCGGCTTTATCTAAATTGCAGTCATCAAAAACGATGTTGGGTGATTTACCACCCAACTCGAGTGTGACTCGTTTCATGGTCTTAGCAGCTTGTGCATAAATGCGCGCACCGGTGGCATCGGATCCGGTAAAGGTAATTTTTGCGACATCCGGATGATCAACTAATGCGGAACCCGCATCTGGGCCGTAACCTGCCACCACATTAAACACACCATCAGGAAAGCCCGCTTCTTTGGTGAGCGCTGCGTACTCCAGCGTAGAGGCCGAAGTAAATTCAGACGGCTTAATCACAACCGAACAACCCGCAGCTATCGCAGGTGCGCATTTCCATGCAATGAACAGCAGTGGTGAATTCCATGCCGTTAGCGCACCTACTACGCCTACAGGTTCATGACGTGTAAAGGCAAAGATATCGGGTTTATCGATAGGCATAACCGAGCCTTCTACCTTGTCAGCCAGGCCACCGTAGTAGCGCCACCATTCAGGGTGATAGTTCATCTGACCGCGCATTTCAGCCATCAGCTTGCCATTGTCTTGTACTTCAATTTCAGCGAGTCGCTCAGCATGCTTAGTCACTAAATCAGCTAAGCGCAACATCATCTTGCCGCGTTCAGTGGGTGTCATTTTCGCGTAAGGGCCTTCGGTCATAGCACGCTTGGCAGCTGCTACGGCGCGATCCACATCCTTGGCGCATCCCTGAGGAATTTTTGCCCATACCTTGCCGGTATAGGGATTAATGGTGTCCATCCATTGTTGGCCTATGGGTTCGACATACTGGCCATCGATATAGTGGTTATAAGTTTTCATGTGAAATCTCCGTCATTATTTTTGTAAATCAAGGTGCTAATTTAATTGCCATAAATTTATCAACAGCCATCCTGCAGCATCATGGCAGCGGCTTTGTCAGCGATCATGATAACCGGCGCATTGGTATTCCCCGATGGGATGCTGGGCATGATGGAGGCATCGGCGATACGCAAACCGGCGATGCCTTTAACGCGCAAGCGATGATCCACCACCGACATCGCATCACTACCCATTTTGCAGGTACCAACAGGGTGATACATAGATTGCACTTGTTGCCTCAGATAGTCTGTCATTTCATCATCTGATTGACAGAGCGGGCCTGGCATTACTTCAGATTTTATATGCTCACCAAAAGGTGAGGACTGAAATAATTTGCGCATCAAGCGCACTCCACTGATTAGCGGGGCTATATCGCGCGTATCGTCTAACAGATTTAATTGGATTAGTGGTGCATCGTATGGATGGGCTGAATTTAATTGCACACTACCGCGAGAAAACGGTTGCAGCAATCCGCAGGATGCAGTCACAGCCGGTGTTTTTTCAGCGGTATACATGCCATTTTTACTCAGCATACTAAATGGCCGCATTTGTATCTGTAAATCTACACGTGATCCATGGCTATCTGATCGCGTGAATAAACCCACTTGTGCTGCTGCTGAATTTAACAAGCCTCGGCGAGTAGCGATGTAACGCAGTACATGCGGTAGCATGCGCCACGGACTGGCGATGGTGCTATTAACCGAAAATTCATCATCAACATTGACCAGGCAATGCGCATACGGGTGATCTTGTAAATTACCGCCTACACCGGGCAAGGCATGTTCTATGCGGATACCTAATTTTTGTAATTGTTCGGGGTCACCAACACCCGAGAGCATGAGTAGTTGTGGCGTATTGATAGCGCCGGCTGAAAGTATGACTTGGTTAGCGTGAATGTCTTGCGATTTGCCATGAACGCTAAATCGCACTCCTTTAACCTGTTTATTTTCTATCAGGATTTTTTCAACCACTGCAGAAGTCTGAATCGTGAGATTGCTGCGATGGCGTATAGGTTTTAAAAATGCATCCGAAGTAGAACAGCGTATGCCGTCACGTATCATCAATTCCAGATAACCCACACCTTCCTGGCTAGCACCATTGAAATCGCTGGTAGCAGCAATACCATGAGCCATAGCGGCCTGTATGTAGGCTTCAGATGCCTTATGGGGTTCCATCACAGGCGACACATGTAATTCGCCGTGGCCGCCATGAAATTCAGAGTCGCCTAAAAAATGAGCTTCTGTTTGTTTGAAATGGGGCAGCACATCATTCCAGCTCCATCCAGGGTTGCCATTCTCTTGCCAGCTATCGTAATCCTCGGGTGTGCCACGCATATAAACATGGCCATTGATACAGCTACTACCACCAAGAATTTTTCCGCGTGGTGCAATCAAACGGCGATGATGTAAAGCAGTTTCAGGTTGCGTGGTGTAGCCCCAGCTTATACGTGGATTAGCAATCACACGCGGTACACCCGCAGGTATGCGGGTCCAGAGGGAGTGATTTTCTGGGCCGGCTTCCAATAGCAGCACACGACGCGATGCGTGTGCGCTTAGCCGGTTAGCTAGTACGCAACCAGCTGAACCGGCGCCTATGATCACGATATCGACATGACGGGGCATGAAAGTGCGTTCAAAAAAACTAACTATGGAATGCTGCGCGACGTTTCATGCAACGGTAAAGCTTGTTGTATGAATCTCGTATAGCTCCCACTAAAAAAAATAAACGGCGATCACGAAGATCGCCTGTAACGAATCGGGTGGGGGCCCGATTCTCCCCACTGCATTGGCAAACTTAGGATTTTTACATCCCGCGCTTTATATTATTATTTCCAGCTAGCGCATTTGCTCTCTTCTTTTGTTGTAAAGGCTTGTTCACCTGGAATACGTTCTATCAACTTGAAATAATCCCAGGTTTGTTTTGATTCTGAAGGTGTTTTTACTTGAACCAAATGCATGTCATGCACCATGCGACCGTCGGGGCGTATGTATCCGCCTTGGGCGAACATGTCATTAATCTTGCTGCTCTTTAAGTGGGCAATAATTTTTTCGGGATTATCTGTGCCCGTCGCTTTGACAGCATTCAGATAGGTAGTAATTGCAGAGTAGTCACCTGCATGGCCGCTATTAGGCATTTTTTTCATGCGTTCAAAATACCGTTTGGCCCACGCACGCGTGGCTTCACTGGTGTCCCAGTACCATGAATCAGTTAACAGCATGCCCTGAGTTTGTTGCAACCCCAGCGCATGCACATCGCTCAAGTACATTAGTAGCGCAGCGATCTTCATGTTTTTCTTAAGGCCAAATTCATTTGCTGATTTGATGGCATTGACCAAATCATCACCGGCATTGGCCAAGCCCAGTATCTGGGCTTTGGAGGCTTGAGCTTGCAAAATGAAGGAAGAAAAATCCGATGCACCCACGGGATGTTTGGACGAGCCAAGTACAGTACCGCCACTGGCTTTAACGACTCGTGTGGTGTCACTTTCCAGTGATGTGCCGAACGCGTAGTCGGCTGTAATGAAATACCAGTTCTTGCCGCCCTGACGCGAGACAGCACCGCCCGTACCTTTAGCTAAGGCTACCGTGTCATACGAATAGTGAATGGTGTAAGGATTGCATTCTTCATTGGTCAGCCGTGAGGTTCCTGCCCCCACATTGATGTACACTTTTTTCTTATCGACTGCGACCTTGGCGGTCGCCAGCGCAGCACCGGAGTTGGCGCCGCCCAGTATCATGTCTACACCTTGGGCATCAAACCACTCGCGTGCTTTACCTGCAGCGATGTCGGCTTTGTTCAAATGGTCCGCGTAGATGAATTCAATTTTTTTACCATTGACCTTGCCACCGAAATCTTCTATCGCCATCTTGACGGCTTCTACACCACCCGTACCATCAGTGTCAGAGTAAGGCCCGCTGATATCAGTAATAAAGCCTATTTGTACACCGTCATCAGACACGTGTGCCTGTGCAGTCGATGCAGCACTTAGGGCCAGCATGCTGCAGGCAGTGGCAAGTAGAGTTTTTAGTATAGGTTGCATATCAATCTCCCATTAGAGAACACCGGCGTCTGCGTACTGACGTACTTCGTCTGCTGAGAGTCCCAGCAGTTCACCATAAACACTGACATTATCAGCGCCCAGTGCGCGACCCGCATGTTTGAAAACGGTCGGCGTTTCTGACATTTTTAATACAGGGGATGGCAATACTAATTCGCCTACCCGTTCATCGTGTACCGTCATCATATTGCCGCGCGCAGCATACTGAGGATCGGTAAAAATATCTTTGATTGAATAAATTTGGGCACAAGGTACTTCGCCTGTACCTGTTTGTTCAAGCACAGCGGTTAATGATCGGCTGCCCATCCACTGCGCGACTAAGCCATTGACCGTATCGCGATGCTCTACGCGTACAACACTGGTGGGATAGAGCTGGGCAAGTTCAGGCATGCCCATGACATTTGCGAGTCGTTCAAACATTTTGTCGCTGGTACACGCAAGCGCCACCCATTCACCTGAACCTGTTTGGTAATGACTGTGAGGCACGACCGCATGTGTGTCAGCGCCCATGCGTTCACGTACATAGCCGTGCTTGGCATAGGCAGGTACGATTTCATCGAGCAAGCGAAATACAGATTCATACAAACCAAGATCAATGAACTGGCCTATACCTTTAGTGTCGCGTGCACGAACTGCTGCGAGTACTCCGATGGCACCCCACATACCCGACGCATAATCGGCAACAGAAGTTGAGCCAGGCACAACCGGTGGACCGTCGGGCTCACCTGAAAGATACGAAAGGCCACCAAAGGCATGCGCGATGCGCGCAAAGCCAGGGTCATGACGCTTAGGGCCAGTCTGACCATAGGCACTGACGCGCAACATGATGAGCTTGGGATTAACTGCTTTTAGCGTTTCGTAGCCTATGCCCCATTTTTCTAGTGTGCCGGGGCGAAAATTTTCGAGCACGATATCGGATTGAGCGACGAGCTTTTTAAACAGTGCTGCACCCTCGGGCTTGCGAAAATCCAGCGTAATCGTTTGTTTATTGCGTGCTTCGCTCATCCAGACCAGGCTATCGCCACATTCGGTGGGTGTGCCGTATTTGCGCAGTGAATCCCCGGAGCCCGGCATTTCTACTTTAATGACTTCAGCGCCCAGATCGCCGAGTATGGTTCCACAAAAAGGCGCGGCAATAAATGTTGCGATGTCGAGTACGCGCAAACCTTCGAGTGCGCCGGCCGGCAGCTCCGGATGGCTCTGCGTGGCCGCTGATGCGTCTGCCATGATGAATCTGTCCCTTGTTTGTTTTTTGGACAGTCGTATTGCTGTCGTGTTGTTGAAACTGTAGGTTGTGTAGGCTAATTCGGCAAATGACTTTATGTTGTTGATTATGCTGATTTGCTGCATAGTTAATCAGATCCGGTTTTTTGTATGATTCGACGCCACGCTTCGTTAACGTAATTGCAATCACCTGTCATTTTTTATACTTATGAAATCTACTAGCAGTGCGTTAGCGCACGTCAATCTTAAGTTGCTGCAGACATTTTTACTGGTGGGGGAATACGCCAGTTTTCGCATCGCAGCAGAAAAATCATTTCGCTCGCAATCAGCAGTTAGCGCACAAATACGCCAGCTGGAAGAGCAATTAGGTGTACCTTTGTTTCACCGCACAACGCGCAGCGTACGTCTGACAGAAGAGGGCCAGCAGTTACTTGAATGTGCGCAGCGGGCTTTGCTTGAAGTGGATCAGGGGCTGCGTAAAATTCAAGAATCCGCCGACATGCGTAAAGGTAAAGTGTCGCTTTCATGTTCACCTACCATCGCTGAGACACGACTTGCGCGAGTACTGGCCGCGTTTGAGAGTGAATATCCGGGTATTGAGGTGTCCGTCAGGGAGTTGGCATCGGCACCCATGTTTGAGACTGTGCGCAAGCGAGAAGTAGATTTTGGCGTGGGCCCGCAAATCGATACCTCCGAATTTCAGTTTGAACCATTAATGGATGATCCGTTTTATGCGTTGGTACCTAAACGATTTTTAACGACGGATAAAAACACGATTTCTCTTTCTGCCTTAACCCACATGCCTTTGTTAGTGCTAAATCAAGCAACTGCCATGCGTGGCATGCTGGAAGATGTCATGAAAGAGAAGCGTTTTCGTTTTACATCGCGCTATGAATTTACTCAGGCACAAACTCTCATATCGATGGCAAGCACTGGACTAGGAGCAGCGATACTGCCTGCGATTGCACTTCCTAAGAAAATTGATGCCGGGCTGTACGCATTAAAAATTATTAATCCATCCATGACGCGCCGCGTGGCTGTCGTTACGGCGCGCGGGCAGTCCTTGTCGCCGGCGTCATTACGTTTGGTGGAATTACTCAAGCAGTTGCTACCTTTGCCCATTGATCAAAAAATACCTCGCAACAAAGTGAGTCACCGATTTCCCAGCAGACGTTAATTGAGTTCGTTAAAAAGATTATTCGCCCAAAGTGCATAATCACTTAAATAATTTCATTGTCGGATGTAGGCTTACTGCCTATAGTTAAGCCCTGCAAACAATAATAAAAGGGGATATTTGTGAGCGCTACCATCATCCAACCTGCGACTGCACGCCGTCAGCGCTCCCAATTAGCGGTACCCGCATCGAATCCCAGATTTATCGAAAAAGCAGCACAGTCGGCAGCCGATGTGATTTTTCTTGATCTCGAAGATGCGGTTGCACCCAGTGAAAAAGTCACTGCGCGCGCCAATGCTATTGCGGCACTCAATGATATCGATTGGGGTAACAAGACACTGCAGGTACGTATCAATGGCTTGGATACCGAGTACATGTACCGCGATGTTATTGAGATCGTTGAGGCGTGTCCGCGTTTAGATATGCTGTTGATACCCAAGGTCGGTGTACCAGCGGATGTGTATGTGGTTGATACCTTGGTTACTCAGATAGAAATGAGCAAAAACCGCAGTAAGCGTTTGGGCTTTGATCTGTTAATAGAAACTGCATTGGGCATGTCGAATGTGGAAGCGATAGCTGCAAGCTCCTCGCGCATAGAAGCGCTCAGTTTTGGTGTGGGTGACTATGGTGCAAGTACGCGTGCACGTTCTACCTATATTGGTGGTAACGATCCTGATTACGGTGTGCTGACGCCGCCAGATGCACAAGGTAAACGAGAATTTCATTCTGGCGACATGTGGCATTACGCTATGTCGCGAGTGTTGGTGGCAGCACGTGCTTATGGTTTGCGTCCGATTGACGGACCGTTTGCGAATTTTTCTGATCCAGAAGAATATGAAGCTGTAGCACGTCGTGCAGCCGCTTTAGGTTTTGAAGGAAAGTGGGCGATACACCCTACACAAATTGAGATTGCGAATCAGGTATTTTCACCGAGTGAAAAAGAAATCGCTTATGCCAGACTCATTATGCAAGCCATGGCCGAGGCGCAGCGCGAGGGCAGGGGAGCAGTCAGCATGGATGGTCGCTTGATCGATATTGCCAGCATTAAGATGGCTGAGAATCTACTACGTAAAATTGTTTAATCTGCGGCCATCAGATAAAACTAACTTACTAAATCGATTGTTTTCGGGATAAATTTTTTATCTGTATCAGCGGATAGCAGCGCTGGGTATCTTGATAGATGGAGACGCAATCGAGGCACTGAAAGCATTCCTGGTAATCTATTTTTCCAACCGGTGAGATGGCTTGATACTCGCAACGGTGCCTACAACTTTGACACGGTGTACCACATTCTTCCCGGCGTGGTATCCACGACCAGAACCGTAAAAATCCCAGCGCTGCTAGCGCTGCACCCAGCGGACATATGTAGCGGCAATAGCCGCGATAGATCAGGGTACTGAGTAACAAGCAAAAAATCGCCCACAAAACGTACGGCCAGTCACGAACAAAATATAAACTGATAGCGGTCTTGAATGGTTCGACTTCCACTAGCAATTCTGCAAGCGATGGCGCGGCATAGAGCGACGTCATGAGCGCTACTAAAATCGCATATTTAATCCACTTTAATTTAGCATCTAGCGCGGCGCGCAATCGACGCTGTTTATGGCCCAGTGCATTGGCGACTAAACTAATTAACTCTTGCAATGCACCGAATGGACACAGCCATCCACAGAAGGTGCCACGCCCCCAAACTAGCAAGCTCACACCTACAAACAGCCATAGGATCACTGCCATAGGATCATTCATCATGAAACTCAGATCACCCTGCGAGCTGAGTGCTTCGATGGCAGCAGTGATATTGACTATCGTTAGCTGCCCTTGCGCGATCCAACCTATAAAGCCTACGGTGAATAGCAGATAGAGCGTACGCAGTCGTCTCATACGCACAGGGTTTGCACTAAATCGTAGCTGAGCAATCAGTGCCACACTAAGGGCTACCAACCCAATCAATAAGATCGCGATATGTACGCTGCGTGATCGCCAGGATGTGATCCAGTCGTCCATTTCAGATGCGTGAATAGTCAGTTCGCGAGCACCGTTTGTCGTTGATTGAGTGTCGACATTTAAAGAGGGTTGTTGTGATGTTTCTGTATCCACAGCTCTGGCCACAGGGGTAGAGCTGCCATCGTTGATGTCCTTAGCTGGGCCAGCCAGAGCAACGACATTAGCAGCGTCACTTTTATTAGTTTTTTCGTTGACTGGTGATGCGAGTAAATCTTTGCTGGTTCCCTGTTTAAGTTCAGTAGCTTCTACTACAGATTTTGTTGACGTATTAAGTGGCTTACTCTCTTCAGTGGTGGCAGATAATTTTTGATCCTTAGTTTCCTTAACTTCTTTAGTTTCCTTCGCTTCCTTAATCTCTTTAGTTAACGCGGGGCTCACAGCCGCAGTTATATTTTCATCACCGCCACTCTTAAGTTTTGCGTTGGCCACTGCTGCTGCAGCATTCATGATGGCCCGGTTTATCGCTTTAACGGAGATAGTCCCTTGCTGCACACCTTTGACATGCGCAGTGGTCTCGTCGCGCAATCCCGGGTCATTAAATGGTCCTATTTCTATTACGTGTCGCGCGGTTAGCCCTTTGTATTGCGAGGCGAAACGTTCCAACTTTTGCGTGCCTGAAGAATCAATAAACAAAGGTTCTTTATGATCGAGCAGCCTGACCCGCAGAAAGTTACCCGATAAATCAGTAAGGATTAGTACGTTTATAGGCTTGGCACTGTAGCCACGCACAGGGGCGAAATCTATCGATTCAAATACATAGGCTTTTAGCTCGGGTTTTGCATCGGGATTGGCGGCATCGCGCACGAATAGCGGGTAGACGGGCATATCGGGCAAGATTTCGCCGACTATATAAAAATAGTCGACCATTCTTTCGATATCGCCTTTTGCCAGGGTACTAGCCTCTGCCGCAGTCAACAGGCAGCCTAACAGCAACATGATAGATGTTAGTGCGCGGTACACATACAGGTACATCGTTGGTGGTGGTCGCATATCCGGCTAACGAAAATAAAGCCTGTAAGCTTTAGTTATATTTATCAGGCGCTTACTTTATATGGGTTCCGTCAACGAAACGATGTCGAGTTCTGGTTTCCCTACACGCTGATAGCTACTCATTACCAAGGGATCATGTCCGGGAATAATGTGATCAGGAGAGTCGGCCAGTGTTTCAATTAATTCATAAGCCGAGAGCATGTCCGCGCTATCGACAACGATGGGGAAGGGCGAACGATTACGCAGATTTTCAAGATAGTGAGAGGCATCGGATGCAATCACTATCCAGCCGCGCTTAGTATGCACGCGCACGACTTGCAGTCCTCGGGTATGGCCACCCACCCAGTGAACGGTGATGCCGGGACGTAGTTCATATTCGCCCTCATGAAACGCTACACGCTCTTCAAAATTAGCAATGACTAATTCACAGATATCGTGTGGATCGTAAGCATGGCGACAAAATTTATGACGCATATCTTTGCCCGTGGCATACGACATCTCACGTTCTTGTAAATGAAAGCAGGTATTTTTTAGTTTGGCGGTGTTGCCGGCGTGGTCGTAGTGCGCGTGAGTGATGATGGTTTCGCGTATGTCTTCGAGATGTATGCCTGACGCTTTTAATGAATCAATCGGGCAACGTAGCAGTGATCGTTTACGGCGCTCGGCGGCTTCTGCACCAAAGCCAGTATCAATCAGAATAGTTTCCTTGCCTGATTGCAGAAACCAAACAAAATAATCCATTTCAGTCGCAGCATCATGTAAATCATGCGCGATAAAATTTTCTATACGGCGGCGTTTGACGTTGGCATAACGGAGTGCATAAGCGTCCCAGGTACGTATGGACATGGGGTCTCCTTTTTTTATTTTTTAGTAGTTCAGACCGTTTTTGCGCGAGAACGAAAACCGCCGGTGCGCCACAGCAAAAATGCAGCGATACTAAAGTTGAGTAAATTCCACAGCGTGCCATTGATGAATGCGGCTTGATACGATCCGGTGAGATCGAATACTTTGCCTGACATCCAGCCACCCAAGGCCATACCAAATAATGTGGCGGTGAGCACTGATCCTACGCGTGCTCCGGCTTCTGCCGCAGGAAAATACTCGCGCACGATGATGGCGTAGGAGGGAACTATCCCACCCTGGAATAAACCGAACATAGCTGAAATGACATACAGCGATACCAAGCCATCAAAGGGTAGAAACAGCAGTAGTGCAATGCCTTGCAGTAAAGACCCCAACAGTAGCGTGCGCAAACCACCAATCCGATCACAAATCACACCAGAGATCAGTCGACTCGCAATACCAAAGCCCAGCATTAATGAAAGCATTTCTGCGCCGCGCGCAGCACCAAACCCCAAATCACTGCAGTACGCAACGATGTGTACCTGCGGCATAGACATCGCTACGCAGCAAGAGAGTCCGGCCACACAAAGAAGTAACTGAGCTTGATTCATACTCAGGCCAAAGGGACGGTCAGTTTCATGCGCTCCGTGTAAGCCGGGAGCAGTATCGTGCATAGGTGGTCTGGGCTTCATACGCACAGCAAGCAGTGCGATCAGTAATCCGCATACGCATCCAAGTAACAGGTAGGACTGACGCCAGCCTAAATGTTCTATGCCCCATTGCATAACAGGTGGCCACACTGTTCCGGCGACATAATTTCCGCTGGCGCAAATCGCGACTGCAATGCCGCGACGTTTTTTCCACCACAGCGCTGTATCAGCCAACAACGGTGCAAAGCTGGCAGCACCGCCCAATAAGCCGATTAATCCATGCGCGAGTGCAAGGCTGATGATGTTGGTTGATTGTGACGCCCACACGAAACCAATGAGATTACCCAAGGCACCGATGAGTAGAACTTTAAAAACACCGAAGCGATCGGCCCAGCGTCCCATGAGTATGCCGCCCAGTCCAAATGAAATCATTAGCACGGTATAGGGCAATGACGCATCAGCACGGGTGATGCCAAATTCTTTTTGTATTTCGGGTAGCAAGACGATAACGACATACATACCAACACTGCCCAAGGTCATGATGGCTAGTGCAGTCAATAAACGCCGAAACGCGTAGGCGGAATCGATTAGGTCTGGGTGGCTAGGTGTATTTGGCATACGTCGGAGGATAGCATCACCCAGAAATCAGGCTCTTAGTTAGTGTGAATGTGAATTTGAAAGCGCCTTGAGTACGTCGGCAACCAAACGATCTTGTTTGTACTCTATGCCGTTAGGATCGACACCCGTACGAACAATGACCAAATCATGCCCGGGGACGACAGTTACATACTGACCTTTATTACCGAAGGTAGTGTAGGTGCCTTTGGGTATATCAGGCATGGTATCGAGTAACCAAAATTGCGCACCGTAGCCCCATTCATTGGCTACCGGTGGTTTAGTGGGTGCAGGTGTACTGACAAATTCTATGAAGCCTTGAGGTAAATAGCGTTTGCCTTTGTGTACGCCATCATGGGCAAGAAAAATTCCGAAGCGCGCTAAATCACGTGCTGCGGTGTAGGTCTGGCTAGAGCCTACAAAATTACCCAAGTGATCAACTTCCATGCGCGTGTGATACATGCCTAACGGATGTAGTAGTTCATCATATGGAAAGCGCAGAAAACGCAAATCATCATTAAGCAGGTGGCGTAATGAGCGCACCAACAATAAGGTGTCATTGTTGGCGTATTTCCAGCGCGTTCCGGGTTGGACTTCTAGTGCGGTGCCAGTAGCAGCACTAATCACATCTTGCCCACCAAAATACACCGCCGCAGAATTAGGGCCGCCGCTATATAAGCCACTCGACATCCACATCAGCTGTTGATAGGTAATGGCTTTGCGTGCGTCGCCTTCGGGCCATTCAGGAACTGCCGCAGGTTGATCCAGTTGCAGCATGCCTTGATGACTAGCGATACCCATTAATGCAGCAAAAATGCTTTTGCTCGTTGACCAGGTTCGGTAACCTGTGTGCACACCAAAGCCTTTGCGATAACGCTCAGCGATTAACTGACCACCTTGGTTTTTATCGAGTTTGATAACCAGTACAGACGTTGTTACCGTGCCGGGTTTTTTTGCGTGCGTGATGCCATCAAAGGCATGCTCAAGCACTTTGTTCAGCTTTGAATAACGTGTATCGATACCGCTTGCTGGCAGATTCGTTTTGTCGCCATCGGGAAAAGCGAGTTTGCTGACATCGGGCGCAGTTGTATAAGACACATACGGTAGTCGGGGAACATCACCAATCTGCCAATGCGGTGGCAAGATACTGCAGCCCATGCTGTCTCGAAAAGCAGCGATACGTACAATTTTTCCACTAGGATCAGTACTAATAACTAAGCGGCGCTTTTCATCTATCACTGGATCGGGATAGCCTTTACCTTCGACATCGACTAGCTCTATGCGTTTTATATCGCTTAAAGGTCGGCCCATTACAAAGTGCGCTGAGCAGGTAAAAATCGCTCGGTAGCCTGCAACAATCAAAGGATCATCATTATCAGCTGCGCCCGCTAATTGCTGATAAGGCGGTGCAGCGTATACGCTAGTGCTGACCAGCAGTACGCTGATCAGCAGTGCACATTTTAATAATGCAGGTCGCATTAGTTAATGTCGACGTTGATTATTTATCGGCAGATTTTGCGCGGTGAACAGCAAATTTCATTAGCTGTTCATCACGCCAGTCGCGTCGTGAGTTGAGTTCTGACTGTTTTACAAATTGACGACGCTGAGTTTCGACTTCTTTAATCAATGGCTCATCCCAGGGACGTTTTTGATCGCGTGATTGGGCAATGCGATGAAACAGCGGGCCAAAGCGAGCTGCATAATCCGCCACACCATTGGGTGCATTGAGATCGATGGTTTCAAAGGGACCGATGAATGACCAACGGAATCCCAAACCATCACGGATCGCCTTGTCGACATCTTCGCAACTGCATACGCCATCGGCAACCAATGTCAAGGCTTCACGCAACAACACAGCTTGCAAACGGTTAATGACAAAGCCTTCGATTTCTTCGTTGACACGAATAACTGATTGTCCCAACGCCTGCATGAAATGATCTGCCCAGTCGATAGTCGCTTGCGATGTTTGTGGCGAGCCAACGAGTTCAATAATGGGAACCAGATACGGAGGATTGACCGGATGAACCACCAAAACTCGCGGTGAAATTTTCAGATCCAGACCAAAATCGGAAGCAGGTATGCCAGAGGTTGAACTACCTATGATCAGGTCGTTAAAACCAAAGCTTTCTATATCTAGCATCAGCTTGCGTTTGACATCGGCTTTTTCGAGTACCGATTCTTGCGCGTAGATAGCGCCGTCCAATGCTTGCTTAAGATCAGAGACAACGCTGACGCGGCTGAGAATTGTTGCTACGGGCTCTTTGAGTAATCCGTGCGAGTGCAAACGCTCTAGTTGTTGCGCTACCAGTTTAGGTGCGCTCTCTAAAACTTGCGCGCTGGAGTCGGTCATGCGTACGGATACACCAGCGCGCGCAAACACGATGGCCCAACCCGCACCTACTAAGCCGGCACCGATAACAGTGACGGGTTTACCTTGTGTTAGATCGATCGCATTCATGATTTTCCTTTTATTATTTTAGGCTGCGGTCCAGCCACCATCCAGCATAAGGGCACTACCTGTAATTAAACTAGATGCGTCGCTGGCCAGAAACACCACGGCACCCATAATTTCATCGACTTGGCCGATACGACCCAACGCAATCTTACTAACCACCGAGGCCATAAAGGCAGCATCTTCAAACATGCCTTTAGTGAGTGCGGTTTCTATAAAAGTTGGGCAGATCGTGTTAACACGTATATTTTTTTGACCCAGTTCCCAGCACAGTGCCTTCGTCATGCCTTCGAGCGCATGTTTGCTGGCACAGTACACCGTGCGGTTTGCTCCACCCACATGACCCATCTGTGAAGAGATCGTAATAATCGATCCTGGTTGGTTGGCTGCGATCAAACTTTTAGCGACAGCGCGTGACGCATAAAAAACAGATTTGACGTTTAAATCAAAAATATCATCAAGATCATTATTCGTCACATCCACCAGCGGCTTGGGTCGGTTCATACCGGCGTTATTTACCAGCACATGAAACGGCCCTTGACTGCTAATGACGTGATCAACAGCAGCGGAGTCGGTGACATCTAGCACCACAAAATCAGCATGACCGCCTGCAGCGTTTATGTCTTTGCATGCAGCGGCTAATTCGTCTTTTGATCTTGCAGCCAGCGTGACATGAGCACCCGCCTGAGCAAGTGCAACAGCTGCAGCTAGCCCTATACCGCGGCTAGCACCGGTTACGAGTGCTTTTTTTCCATCCAGTCTGAAATTCGGGGCGGGGAACAGGCTCATGATTATTTTGCTCTCTGACTAGTAGTGAATCAGCCGGGTACGCCGCCGTAAGGTACTTCTTGATGACCATAACGACGCACACGCAGATTCGCTTGTTCGCCGTGCGCGATCATGCCTTCGAGTGCGCACAGACGCGAGCAGTATTCACCCACCATCGTGCTGGCTTCATCGGTCAGCACTTTTTGATAGGTGCATGTCTTGATGAATTTACCTACCCACAATCCACCGGTGTAGCGCGCTGCTTTGCCAGTAGGTAGTGTGTGGTTAGTACCGATCACTTTGTCACCGTAGGCGACGTTAGTGCGTGGTCCCAGGAACAAAG
>JAULVH010000362.1:0-3660 GCA_032111105.1 Burkholderiaceae bacterium
GGCGATACAAGCAGCGTTGCTTCAAACCAGTGAACTCTTGCACGGAATTGTTTCTCGCTCTGATATCAAGCAGATTTCTGCGGAAGTCTTGCGACTCAATGAGGCTGTGCGGCGCGGTGCTGCAGGCCGCATTCAAAGCGGGGATCATCCTCAAGACTTTGCAATGATGCTGTTGGCTGAGGCAGATGACACAAATCGGATGAGTTGAATATGATGCAAATAACTTTAAATCAGCCATCAGATATTCTGGAAGCCTCTATCGCTGAGGTGGGTGCGCGACTCAGACGCAAAGAGATCAGTTCCGAAGCGTTGACCCGACGCGCACTTGATCGTGCAGTACAGACGCAACCGACGCTCAACGCGTTCATCGATATCTGTGCAGAGAGTGCAATTGCACAGGCAAAACAGCTCGACCTTGAGGCAGCCTCAGGGAAATGGCGCGGGCCGTTACATGGCATTCCTCTTGCACATAAAGACTGCTTTGAGCGCGAAGGTCTGCCGATGACGGTTGGCTCCAAGGTCACGGGTACGGATCTTGGTCGAAAGACTGCCTCTGCCTTGCAAAGGTTAAATCAAGCCGGCGCAGTGGATTTGGGCCCGCTCAATATGAATGAAATGGTTGCGGGACCGACTGGGCAGAATCCGCATTTCGGCAATTGTTGTAACAGTTGGGATCCTGACCGTATTTCTGGTGGATCGTCGAGTGGTTCTGGTGCGGCGGTGGGCGCTGGGGTGATTTATGGTGCGCTGGCCTCTGATACGGGTGGCTCTACGCGATTGCCTGCGTCGATGAATGGCTTGTTTGGCATGAAGGGAACCTATGGACGTGTTTCTCGCGCCGGTTGTTTCCCCAGGGCGTTCTCGCTGGATTGTGTGGGGCCGATCGCACGCTCCGCCGAGGACTGCGCGATATTGCTCCAAGCCTTAGCAGGCTGGGATCCGCTTGACGCCTCTAGCATCGATGCGCCAGTGCCTAATTACCTTTCCGTCCTCGAGAGCGCAGGTCAGGGAAGTCGTTGGGCAGTTTTGGAGGGGATTGCTGCGTATCATCCAGAGATTGATCGGGTCTTTGAGTCCTTCATTGAGGCGATTCAAAAAAGATTCGGCGATGTTGGTCGTGTCCGTTCTAATGAGATTGCGACGTGTTATGCGATGGCCGATATCTTTTCCAAGGTTGAAGCGGCGACCTTACATGGCAACTGGATGCGAGAGCGACGCGACCTCTATTCGCAAGCTGTGTTTTCTAGAACTGAGCCAGGTCTGCACGTACCCGCTGTACGTTATCTAGAAGCGCTTCAGATGCGTGCAAAGATACTGCATGAATTTCTGCATGGCACGATGCGCGATTTAGATATCCTGGTATGTCCAACCATGCCCATCCCTGTTCCTACGCATGAGGAAGCTGACGTTGAGACGCCTGGCAGGGTATTTGGCGTGGTGACGGCGCTGACGCCACTCGTTCGACCCTTTAATTACCTAGGGTTGCCCTCACTCAGCGTGCCCATCGGTGTCGATAGCGCTGGCATGCCGATTGGTGCTCAATTGGTCGGTCGACCTTTTGCAGAGGCGCGTTTACTGTCTGTTGCGCACCAGTTAACAGCAGATATTGGTTGGAATCGTTTGGCTAACATGCAAAGAGCGCAGGCATTAAAGGTAAAAAAATAATGAGTACGCTTTGGGAAAAGTTTTTAACAGAAGAGGATAGAGCTGTACTGGCTCGTGGCAAGTTTGGCCGCCGAATGGGGTTTGGACAGCAACCCGCGGTCTTGGTGATCGATGCGCAGCGCTACATGGTTGGTGCAGTAGAAGATGAGAAAAGCTGGCCCTCAAGCTGTGGTGAGGTGGGACGCGAAGCGATGCGTCACATCGCACAGATTGTGCAGACTGCCCAGAAAGTAGAGGTCCCTTGTATTTTTACGCGCTTTGAAATTGATCCCTCGGGCGTCGACATGGGAGTCTATCGTCGCAAGAGAGATTTATTGCATTCAGATAGATGGTGTCTGGCCGGTACGTTGGGCGCGGAGCTTTCACCACTGCTCGCGCCAACAGAACGGGACTTGGTTTTCGTTAAAAAGAAACCGAGTGGTTTTCATGGCACACCACTTTTAGGTTATCTCATCGACCGTGGCATTGATACGATCATCGTTGTGGGTGGCGCAACCAGTAATTGCATTCGAGCAACCGTCTTTGATTGTGCGTCGTTTAACTACCGCGCCATCGTGCCGCAAGAGGCGGTGTTTGACCGTATTCCAATTTCACATGCGATTTCTCTCTTTGATATGGACCGTCAGTTCGCCGATGTGTTGCCGACCACTGAGGTACTTGACTATCTTTCAGCGTGTCAGGGCGGACGATTCGACGCGAGTATTTCGATCAAATGATGCGAAGTAAACTGTTTGTGCCCGCGTCCCGTCCTGAGCTTTTCACGAAAGCGATGTCGTCGGCTGCTGATGCGATCTCCTTCGATTTAGAAGACGCTGTGGAGGAAGGGCAAAAAGGGTTTGCGCGACAATCGCTGGTTGATTTCTTTGCAACGAATCAGACGCAAAACACTAAAGCAATTGTCGTAAGAATCAATGCAATCGATACGACACATTACGCTGCGGATCTCGAAGTAGTCGTGTCGTCGGTGCCTTTGTCGTCGATGGGCAACTGGTAGATGGCCCACTTATCACTCGGGCTGAACGAACTGTTTCGTTAGCGCTCGAAGCAGGTTTGATTTCACTTTAGCTACATTTGGTAGGTGGCTCGTTAGCGGCACTAAAAAGTATGCGACTGACGAGTGCATTCGCATCCCTATTTCATGCAATCGTGCTATCATGCGGCATGATTTCATTGTTGCATGAAAATATAACAGGGAGTAAATATGGCACACGCTTTAGCAATCCCACCTTTGGTTAAGAGCGTCGGGGCTAGTGGACAGATTTCCTTAGGTAAGGAATATGCCGGTCGCCAGGTGTTAGTTGAAATGCCAGCTGAAGGTGTTTGGATCATCAAAACAGCAAGGATTGTTCCTGATAACGAGGCTTGGCTTGAAAATCCACAGATCAAGCAGCGCGTGGCACGCGCTATTGATTTGGCATCACGAAATGCTCCTGAGGCCTCTGATCCAGATAAGCTTGTAATGAAGAAGTCGGATGTCAAGCGTAAAGTTCGTTCAGCTTGATTTAAATAAGCCAGCATTTCAGGAGTCATGGCCGTGACAGATTCTAAAGATTACGTTCCCCCCAAAGTTTGGACTTGGGAGCAACCCAACGGCGGCACTTTTGCGAATATTAATCGGCCGATTGCCGGGCCGACGCATGACAAAGAACTACCGGTTGGCAAGCACCCTCTGCAACTGTATTCGTTGGGCACACCTAATGGCGTCAAAGTCACGATCTTGCTCGAAGAGTTGCTGGCGCTTGGGCACGTAGGCGCTGAATATGATGCTTGGCTCATCAATATCCGTGAAGGCGATCAGTTCGGCTCGGGTTTCGTCGATATCAACCCAAACTCAAAAATCCCAGCGCTGTTTGACCGCAGTGGCGAGCAACCGGTGCGCGTGTTTGAATCCGGCTCGATCTTGCTTTATCTGTCTGATAAATTTCAAGCTTTTCTGCCTAAAGGGGGTGTCGCTCGCACTGAGGCTTTGAACTGGCTGTTCTGGCAAATGGGGAG